>JABHOU010000535.1 GCA_018695085.1 Opitutia bacterium
ATATGGCTTATTTGGAATCCTTGCATGGGGTGCCTTTGTCGTTCGCAAGGGAGTCTTCCCTTGGGGATTGGTGGTGCTCGGCGCATGGTTCGGCATCATGGATGAGTGTTGGCAAGACTGGATCGGCAAATCCCGATCCGCGGACGTCTGGGACGCGGCTGCCGATGCCGTTGGCAGCCTTTTGGGCGTTACGTTTGCCCAGCTGTTTTGGAATAAGCGCTAGCGCTGGGAGTATGGTTGCTCAAGGCAACGAGGCCTTCTCGTCGGTTGCGTTGAATTCGACGGCGGTTGGCGGAGCAGGCATGGCGTATGAGATTGTTTCCGTCCACATGGATGACAAATGAGTGGCGTCTCCTTCTGGCCCTAGCGTACGAAGGCGCAGGTAATAAGTTTTTCCGAGTTCCCTGGATGTGAAGTCTCCGGTATTGACTTCGTGGTTTTCGATGCGCTGATCAATGCCTGAGGTGAAGTTCCCGTCCTCGGTGATTTCGATTTCGTAGCGCAAGGTCTCGTTTTCGTTCTCTGGTGGTTGCCAAGTTGCGGTAAGCATGGTCGGTTCATCTTGCGAGATTGCAAGCGTGGGATTAAGAGGCGGATCGAAGGAGGTGACAGGCATTTCGAAGGGTAAGGAAGTTATCTGGCTCTCGATATCCTTGGTGTTCCCATCCTGAGGAACAGCCTTAAGCTCGAAATTAAAGCTTCCGTAAGCCTTGGAGTCATCCAATACGCGAAATGGCGTGTTGATATGAAAGTCGCCGTAAAGCTCGGATTTCGCTTCGCCAACGAGTACTTTTAAGGAATATTCAATAGGTCCAAGATTGTTTGACGTTGGATCCCATGATACGCGAACATCCTCACCCGCGATTGATACGGCAAGGTTTGCGGGAGGAGGTAGTTGATTGCCCGGGACTCGAAACTGGGTTGTAAAGGGGGTGGAAGCGACATCCTCAGCATTGTCGGCAGCGGGTCCGTAACGGAAGCGCAACCAGTATGTTTTTTCGCCGATAAGAGGAAAGTCCTTAAAAGACGTTTCGCGTGTAACCAGTTCTTTGATTAGAATCTTGGTTTCAAAGTCTTCATAGATCTGAAGGCTATATTCGATGGGGCCGGAAGACTTTACTTCGGGCCATTCAAAGGAGACTGAACCGAAGTCGGGCTTTATTATTACACCTCCGTACGATCCCGCCTCTAGGTTTGTGGCAAGCGAAATGACTAGAGATTGGCTAGGTAGGTAACGATCATCCCCTGTTGCAGGCATGGCCGAGATTCGGACATAGTGAACTGTGGCTGGCGCAAGCCCCTCAAAGAAGGCAATGTATTCATCAACATATGTTTTTGAGAAAAGAACTTTCTCAAAGTCGGCATCGGTGGAGAGTTCCAGTTTGAAAACCGGTCCCGGGATTTTCCCATCCACCCAGTTCTCGGGATCAAGCCAAGAAACGCCGAAGGAAGTGGCGTTGAGGTCGTTGACGTCGGCCATGGGCATATCCAATTGTCCGCCCGATCCATCCATTGGTCCCGCAGGTAGCCCTTCTTGGCCCGAACCTTGTCCTCCTGCGAACTCTTTACCTTGAGTGTCGGTATCGTTGCTTTGTCCGTCCGGCAAGTCTTCGGGATCGGACGAACAAGCCCCTAAAGCAAATATTAGTATGGACGTTAGGATCAAAGCGGGCGTCTTCATCCTTTGATTGGAAGCGTAGAATGGACATTTGTCCAGAATCTTATGTTTCTGATTTGTTTCAACTGCTCGTTTATCCCTTGCCTAGGGCTTGCTTGTTCTTTGAAGGTGTCGTTCATGAAAATACCCGGGAAACAAGAATTATACATTGACAACCAAACTAGTCTTAATCGACGTGGCGTACTAAAGGGAGCTGCAGGCATCTTGGCGGGAAGTCTCGCTTCGGTGGGTGCAGTTGGCGCTGCTCCTCGAGACGTCAAGAAACGTAAACCCAAAGCGATCGGGGTAAAGAAGGGTCGCATCAATCAGTCCGTTGTGTCGTGGTGCTTCGCCAAGCACTGGAGTACTGAGGAAATGTGTTCGGCGGCCAACAAGCTTGGTTGCAAAAGCATTGAGTTGATAGAACCCGAGCATTGGTCTGTTCTCAAAAAGCATGGTCTGACCTGCGCCATATCGCCTATTCCGGTGGAAGGCCCTCCCTTCATCAAGGGGTTCAACAATCCCAAACACCACGACATGGTCATCGAGGCCACTCGCAAGGCCATTGATGCCTCCGCCGACTTCGGTTGTCCCAACGTTATTTCCTTCACTGGTTACGCCGAGGACGTTTCTTCCGCGGATGGCGCCAAGAATTGTGTCGAGGGTTACAAAAAAATTATTGGCCATGCTGAGAAAAAAGGAGTCACCCTATGTCTCGAGATGCTAAACACTCGCGACGATTCCGATCCCAACAAGGGGCACCCCGGTTATCAGGGAGACCACGTCGACTATTGCTTGGATATCATCAAGCAGGTGGGTTCTCCCAGACTGAAGCTTCTTTTTGATATTTATCATGTGCAGATTATGGACGGAGACATTATCCGGCGCATTCATGAGTGTGGCGAACATATCGGTCACGTCCACACGGCGGGCAACCCCGGTCGCGGCGAATTGGACGACAAGCAGGAGATCAATTACCCGCCAATCATGAAAGCCCTTCTGGAGATCAAGTACAAGGGGTTCGTCGGTCAGGAGTTCATTCCCACCCGAGACCCCTTTGAAGGTCTCTCCCAAGCCGTCTCTCTCTGCGACGTGTAGTGGTTCTCCCTTTGGTATTGCTTCATGGCACGGTTTTAACTACGCCTCTTTCCCGAAGAGTTTTGGGAAAATGGGGGGGATGCAATTTATCGATTTGTTCTGTGGCGTAGGCGGTTTCCGCTGGGCTTTGGAAGCACTCGGTCACAAATGTGTCTTTTCTTCAGACATCGATCCTCATGCCCAAGAAACCTATGCCCTGAATTTTGGAGAAAAGCCATTCGGCGACATTACCTGCATCGATCCTTCCGACATCCCGGGTCACGACGTCGTATGCGGGGGTTTTCCTTGCCAACCCTTCAGTATCTCGGGGAAACAACTAGGTTTCGAGGATGCTAGAGGCACCCTCCTTTATCATATTCTGCGGATAGCCGAGCGGCATCAGCCCAAGGTTCTCTTTCTCGAGAACGTGAAGAATTATCGTGGTCACAACGACGGACGCACGCTTGCCACGACCTTGCAGTTGCTCGATCGAGTCGGTTACCACTGCCATCACTCTCTTCTCAACGCTTCGAGTTATGGCGTACCTCAAAAGCGAGAGCGGTTGTACTTCGTCTGTTTTCGAAAAGATCTTGGGCTTTCCGAGTTTTCTTTTCCCGAACCTACGGAAGAGGACGTCGCCGTCGAGGACGTCCTTCTCCCTTCAGGCGATCCCCGTCTGGAGAAACTTTTCGTTCGTCGACCCGATACGTTTATTTCCACAGACCTTCCGATGGAACGCGACTTGCGACCCCTGCGGGTCGGCACTATCGGAAAGGGAGGTCAAGGTGAGCGAATCTATAGCGTCAAGGGTCATGCCATCACGCTGTCTGCCTTTGGCGGTGGCGTCGGAGCCAAAACCGGAATGTATCTCGTTGACGGTCATCCTCGCCGACTTCATCCCGAGGAATGTAGACGCGTCATGAGCTTTCCCGAAGGCTTTAAGCTCCATCCCAATCGAAATGTGAGCTACAAGCAGTTCGGCAATTCGGTCGCGGTTAAAGTGGTGCGATTGATCTTCGAACAAGTCGAAAGTCTTTTACGTGGGAAGAATCGTTTGGCCGCTTGATAGGCATC
>JABHOU010000157.1 GCA_018695085.1 Opitutia bacterium
ACCCTCTATTGAAGCAAGTCTCAGTTTCCCATCGTGAAAGGATACTCTCAACGGGCCTGCCCCATGAGCATTCAATTGACGCTCTCCTGAACTGGTGGAAAGACTACCCTTGAAGACATTCAATTCAAGTGCCCCCCTTTTCCAAGTACCTGCCACCTTAACTTTTCCTTGAGAGCCTAATTGTCCAAACACTTCCCCAAAACCTCCAGACGGAAAAAGCTTCCCAAGCATTTCAGCCCCCAGTTCACATTCGAGAGAAAAGGACAGCGGATTATCTTCGTCAGGAGAAAAGATTGACTCTACCACACCAGAGATCTTCGCCCAGTCTTCCCCCTCTCGCCTCAAATTGACATGAGAAAAGCGAGACAAGACGCCATCGACGTCGAACTCGGCATCCAGTTCACCGGAAAAAGAAACCGCAGGAGAAAAATAGGTGGAAAAGCGACCAAGGCGAAATCCGTCGGCAACAATGCGCATCAAAGCTTTTTCCCGCCCAACACTCCAGGGTTCCCTAGATTGAAGTTGAATTCTTTCACCCAGTTGATCCGAGACTTCCGCCGAAACTTCATGAATGCTCAACGAGTCGTTTCCATCGAATCTGAAGTGTGCCGTGGCATCAGTCTTCACAACGCCTTCGTCGCGAAATAGAAAAGACGAAACTTCCGACGACAAAGCGGCATCACCCTCGATGCCGTTAGTCGATGGATTCCAAACTATCTCCCCACCTGCTGAAACTTGAGTTTTAAACAAGGCCAGAACGGGAAAATAAGGCACGAGATCAGCTCCAACCAAGGAAGAGTTCCAGTCACCGGAAAAAGCAGGTTCTTCTAGAGAACGTTTGGCGTTAAGGTTTAACAAGGGGACTTCGCTGCCCCCGACACGTAAGGAAAAACCCTGAGCAACAGAAGAAGCAAAAACTTGTAGTTGAGCACTTTCCGAAAACGATAGGTCCAAATTCAAATTGCCGGAGTCTCCAATTCCAGATTTTTGCCAAAGGAATGTTCCGCTAATTGCTTCCGTCGTGGGCAAACTCAAAGGAAGAAATTGCCTGGTGGCGTTTGCATCGATCGAAAAAGGTAGACGAGCCACGCTCCCGAAATCCGGCAAACGCCCCTGCAACTCGAAAGGGAAAAGTGCTCCGGAAAACTCTAGCTCGCCTTCTACCGAAAGGGATTCAAGAGCTGAAAGCTCATCATCCTTACGATTCACCTCCATCCAGTCCCAAAACGCCTCAGCGGAGCGGTTTCCATCAATAGCCTTAATCCGTAAGTTTGTTACCTGAAGGATCTTGATCGAAGAAGAATTCCCGAACCACCATTCCATCGGGAAATAAGAAAAGTATACTCTTGAAGACTCTGCCTCGATAAACGGTCCAGAAAGACGGATCGAACGGATCTCGCCCTCACCCCAAGTGAGATCCATATCCTCAATCTCTACATCTATCTCTCCAAAATAAATGCGAATCGAATCTTCAACACGCGAAGGAAGCCAATAACCAAATACCAACCACCAGGCAAGGCAGCCGAGTAAAATGGAACAAAGCCCCAGTTTAAAGTGGATAGCCCTCATAATACGCTTTAACGCCTAGTAGGCGCTAGCGTTTGGCTTCACAAGTCAATTCGGGAAGGCGGCTACACTCCAGTCAAAGAGGAATGCAGATATTTTACGCATTACTTCCGCCCACGCTCGTAGATACGCTTCTCCTTGACCTTAGTGGCTTCCTTTCCAACACGGTCACGCAAATAGTACATGCGGGCTCGCATGGTAACGCTTTCACGATCTACTTCAACCTTGTCGACAAGAGGTGAATGAACAGGGAAAACACGCTCAACCCCGACGCCTGAAGCAATTCGACGCACAGTGAAGGTTTCGTGAATCCCGCCACCCTTGCGAGCTAGGACAATGCCGGCGAAAATCTGGATGCGTTCCTTGCCGCCTTCCCGTACGCGCACATGCACCTTTACACCGTCGCCCACTTTAAAGTGATCTCGACCTTCCTTGAGTTGTTCTTTTGTGATTTCTTCGATTATAGCATCGCTCATGTCAATTCCTGTGTTAATTTAAAAGATCAGGCCTACGCTCTAAGGTTTTTTCCGTCATCTGTTCCTCTCGCCAGCGGGCGATCGCTCCATGATCTCCCGACAACAAGACTTCGGGAACCTTCATCCCGCGAAAGTCGGCAGGACGAGTATATTGAGGAAAACTAAGACGCCCTCCCGTAAAACTATCTTGAGAAAGAGAATCTTCCTCACCCAAAACTCCAGGAACAAAACGAGAAACGGAGTCAATTAGAGTGGCGGCGGCCAAGGCTCCATTGGTAAGAACAAAATCCCCAACGCTGATTTCGCGATCGACAAGTTCGTCTCTAACACGCTGATCAAGTCCTTCGTAATGCCCGCTAAGAATAATCAGATGACTTTCTTCGGCAAGCTCCTGGCAGACTTCACGGCAAAGTGAATCGCCGTCTGGAGCCATGTACAAGACTTTGGAATCAGGACCACGCAACTCCTCGACTGCAGCAAAAATCGGTTCGGGTTTCAATACCATGCCTGCACCGCCGCCAAATGGTCGATCGTCCGTTACTCGGTGGCGACCTTCGGCCCAGTTGCGAAGGTCCAGCGACTGAACGTCAATCAGACCGTGCTCGCAGGCTCTTCCAATAATGCTCTCGCTGGTGAAACCTTTCAAGGTTTCCGGAAAGAGCGACAAAACATCGAATCGCAAAGGCTCGTACATCACGCGAATCATTGGATCGTAATAACATTCTTGCTAAGATGAGCGGGCAGGAAAAGCCGAATCAGTCTTTGGACTTTTCTTCCTCGCCTCCACCATCGCTTTCTTCTTCGGAAGCAGTGTCCTCTTCAGGCGATGCCTCTTCGGGGGCATCGGAGGCAGAATCATCTTCGGCGGGTTCATCGGTAGACTCAGCCTCGGGCTCATCCTCGCTAGCTGCCTCTTCCGCAACCTTTTCATCGGCGGAATCTTCGGAACTCTCTTCAGATACTACTTCCTGGTCGGGCGATGCCTCTTCGGGGGTGTCGGAGACGGAATCATCTTCGGCGGGTTCATCGGAAGACTCAGCCTCGGGCTCATCCTCGCTAACTGCCTCTTCCGCAACCTTTTCATCGGCGGAATCTTCGGAACTCTCTACAGATACGGGCTCCTCGTCCTTGGCAGATTGCTCCTCAACTGGTGAATCCTCGGATTCCTTAGTCTCGGCCGCAGCATTATCATCAGAAACAGGTGCCTCAGAAGATTCTTCACTTACAACTGCCTCTTCCACCGCGGCAGGTTCTTCAGCGGGGGAGTCGACTGCCTCCTCCTGAGGAGCATCTCCATTCGAATCATCCATGGATGGAGCGGCAGTGGCGCTTTTCAAACGTCGAGCGGCTTTCCCTTGAGACATTTTCTCCGTACGAGCAAGCCATGCCTCAGGATCCATTCGACCTTGGCGAATTAGACTGCGAGCAGTATCAGTAGGCTGGGCTCCAACGCCAAGCCAATGATCGATACGCTCCATCTTGAGATTCAGTTCATCCTCTCGAGCATGACATTGAGGATCGTAGGTTCCGAGTATCTCAATGAACCTCCCGTCGCGCGGGGCAGTGACCTCGGTCACAACCATTCGGTAAAAAGGGGCGTGCTTAGCCCCGTGTCTCTGTAAACGAATTTTAAGCATGTTTCCGCTTTGAAGTTACGGTTTCCTGTTAGGGCGAAAAGATGAAAAAAAATATTATTTAAAGGCCGAAGTCAATGGGAATCGCCAGTGATGGAACCTTAAGCAAGATAAAACAAACCTCTGTTTCCCGACCACTGAAATAGTTGGCTGAAGGTTTGCCTTTTCTTAAACGGTCGTTTGAATAATAATAATCATGATGGTGAAGGAATCCAACAAGGCGACTCCGCGAGCTATAGTTACAAGAAATCGCATACTTTCTGCAGCGGAACATCTGTTTACTACTCGGGGTTTTGCTGGAGTAACAATGCGAGAGGTCGCTCGCCGAGCGGGCACGAACGTGGCGTCTGCACACTACCATTTTGGATCGAAGGAAGGGCTTATAATCGAAATGCTGAGACACCGCATCGCTCCCATTAATGCGGAACGCCTCCGTTTGCTCAAGGAGGCGAAACACCATTCCGGTGGTAAACCGCTGAAACCTTTAATTATATTCAAAGCCTTACTGCTTCCGATTGGACAAGCTGCCACAGGATCTACAGGACCTGACTCGAGGTTCATGCAGTTGGTAGGAAGAAGCTTTACCGAACCCGCAAGTTTTCTAGAAAAGGTCCATCGCCGACTATTTCGGGAATTATCAGACATTTTCATGGTTGAATTGAGACGGAGTCATCCGGCAGCACGAGAGGAAGACTTGTTTTGGAATTTGCACTTTGTCGTTGCAACCATGCTCGGAGCGTTAGCTAACCACAGAAGGCTGGTTCCATTCTCGAGTGGTCTTTGCAATGACCAGAACGTGGATGAAATGATTCAGCGGTTGATCGTGTTCGCTGGCGGCGGATTTACTGCAAGTATAGAAAATGCAAAAGCAAAGGCTAACCAGTGAAGACTCTCTACTTAACGTTGGCAATCATGCCTGCCTTGACTGGATGCTGGCGCAATGTCGACAACTCCCATCCCCCAGGTTTTAGCCCTCCCCAAAGTTGGTCTACTCCGACCGCCGTCCACATCGACGCCAACGTCAGCTATTGGACGAAGAGCTTCGGCGATGCTAATCTGACCGCCTTGGTGCGGGAGGCATGGACTAACAGTCCAGATCTTTCTGGTACGGCTCGGATGGTGGAGATGGCCCGCGAACAAGCTGTCATGGCGGGAGCCGATCGCCTGCCGCAAGCCAGCCTGGGCCTCTCGGGAACTCGCAGTAAACGCAACTTGGTAGGCTTCCTACCGGGAAAAAACGTTTCCTTCACTTCCGAAAACTATGGTTTGAACATGAATGTGAGTTGGGAGCTAGACTTGTGGGGCAAGCAAAGTGATTCTCGAAAAGTGGCAGAAACATCACTGGAAGCCTCGGTCGAGGACTATCGAGCAGCCCGCCTGTCACTTGCCGGCCAAGTTGCCAAAGCATGGTACTCGGCAATCGAGGGCAGACGCCAAGTAGAGCTCGCTTATGAAACCGAGCAATCGCATGCCAAGAACGCATCCTACATCGCAAAACGTTTCGAACGAGGTCTCGCAAATGCTCTCGATCATAACCTCGCCCAAGCTGCATTGGCATCGACTCGAGCCAGTCAAGTTCGCAAAAAAAGACAGTTAGACTTGGCCACCCGAACGCTTCAAACCTTGCTCGGACGACACCCGAACGGCAACGAGACTCTCCCGCTCGAACTACCCGAACCACGAAAGGCACCACCAATTTCCCCTCCAGTCCAAACATTGGAACAACGTCCGGATCTTCGTGCAAAACGTTTGCGGATGAAGTCCGCCGGTCTCGAAAAAACGATTGCTAGAAAAAACCTTTTGCCGTCTATCTCTCTCACCGGGGGACCGGGAAGTCGCTCTCAAGAGTTCAATGACTTGCTCGACCAGCAATTTCGGATATGGAGTGTCACGGGGAACTTAATGCAACCCATCTTTCAAGGCGGACGCCTTCGGGCAAACATTCGCCGAACAGAAGCGGTACGCCTTGCTTCAATAGATTCCTACAAAGCCGCAGCCCTTAAAGCGTTTCGAGAAGTGGAAACGACCCTTGCTTCGGAAAGCCTCCTGCAGGAAGAAGAATTTCGTCTGAAGGAGGCTGCAAAAGCGGCATTGACCGCAGCAGATCTGAGTTGGGCGCGATACCAACGCGGACTAGAGGGAATATTCTCCACTCTAGAATCACGTCGGCGGGCATTCGAGGCGGAAAGCCACCTCCTTTCACTCAGGCGCGAACGACTCCTCAATCGCATTGACTTGCACTTAGCCCTTGGAGACGAGGCTCTCCCGGAAAATCCATGAAGAAATACATTTTACCTCCACTCGTTTTGGGCGTATCCGGAATCGGAGCTTGGGTGCTCATCGCCATGAAACCGGAACCCAAACGCAGTACGCCTCCCTCGAATGAACCAGTTGTGGAATTCATTTTAGCGGAACGAAAAACCCAGCGAGTCTTCGTGGATGCATTCGGTACTGTTCGCCCGCGGACCAGCACCACCTTGCTGGCAGAGTCTCCTGGTTTAATCGAAGCCGTTGCACCCTTTGCTGAATCAAATCGCTCCGAACCCCAAGCATCCTTTCGGGCTGGTGGATTCTTTGAAAAAGGCGATCTGCTCGTGAGTATCGAGGATGTCGACCATCGCGCGGTTAAGGCAGATGCCGAAGCTTACCTTCAGACAACACAACTACAATTGGCGCAAGAACGGGCATTATCGGAACAGGCAAAAGCGGAATGGGAGCTAGACAGGGATTGGACTGATGCTCCGGAACTCGTGAAACGTCTACCTCAGATTCGAAAAGCCGAAGCCGACGCAAAAGCAGCAGAGGCACGACTCGCCCAAGCTTCAAGAAATCTCCAAAGAGCGAGTGTTCGGGCACCCTTTCGCGGACGTGTGTTGGAAACAATGGCGGACGTAGGACAAAGAGTGGGCGGTGGAACCTCGGCGGCACTGGCGAAAGTCTATGCCTTGGACATGGCGGAAATCGACCTGTCGCTCAGTCGGTCCGAGCTCGATCTTCTGAACTTTGGGGAAGGAGCGAATGGATTTGGCGAACAGCCTGAAGTACAACTTCTTAACAAAGATCAAAATTTCACGCACCGAGGAATTCTCGATCGATCCGAAGGCACGGTGGATCCAAGAACGCGCCTCACCAACGTAGTAGCTGGAATTGAGGGAGCGTTCGCCGACCCGTATTCAAACAAAAAACTGAATTCCCCTCCTCCACTCAGCCTTGGTGAGTTCGTAGAGGCACGATTGTTTGGCCCAAACATCGAAGTCTTTGAAATCCCCCATTCAGCCTTTCGTGAAAAGAACACACTTCTAATTATAGATGATGAAAACCGTATCGAAACGCGCAATGTTTTGACGATTAAGCAAACGCGGGATTTCGTCTGGGTGACTGAGGGCTTGCAAAACAATGAACGAGTTTGCCTGACCCCACTGGATATTGTGTCCAAGGGAATGAAGGTTCGCCTCGCGTCAGATAAAAAGGAAAAC
Organism: Opitutia bacterium; assembly: GCA_018695085.1. Taxonomy (GTDB): domain Bacteria; phylum Verrucomicrobiota; class Verrucomicrobiia; order Opitutales; family Seribacteraceae. Next base: position 7,153 of record JABHOU010000157.1, read on the forward strand.
AACAGCACACGGCCATGATCGCATGGTTTGCCAGAAACGGAGTAGCTGCCAATCTCCTCATGGGAGTCATACTCGTTGCGGGATTCTTCTCCGTAAGAAACCTCAAGATGGAGATGTTTCCGGAGTTTGACCTAGACCTGATTACCGTCACCACCCTCTATCCCGGCGCAGCTCCCTCCGAAGTCGAGGAGGGAGTATGCAAGCAAATCGAGGAGAAAATCTGGGATCTTGCAGGGATAAAGGAACTCAACTCATATTCCAGAGAAAACGTCGGTGTGGTGTCCATCGAAGTAGCGCGAGGAAAGAATGCCGAACAAGTCGCGGATGAGGTAAAGGTAAGAGTGGATGCCATCGCAAACTTCCCCGAGGAGGCGGAAAAGCCATTGGTGGAGGTGGTGACTAGTAAGCGCCGCGTAATGGCAGTGGCCATTCACGGAGACTGTGACGAGAAAACTCTTCGCTATCTTGCCGAACGGATGCGCGACGGGCTGACCGCCATCCCGGGCATCACTCAAGTAGAGATTGCAGGCATTCGTAAACCGGAAATCGGCATAGAGGTATCCGAACGCTCCCTGCGCGAACGTGGTTTGAGCTTCAACCAATTGGCTAAGGTTTTGCGGCAGTCCTCAGTAGATGTTCCCGGAGGGGTTGCCAAGACTGCTTCAGGCGAAACTTTACTACGTGTCACCGGCAAGGCACGCACTGGTAGCGAATTCGAAGAAATAGAGTTACTGGCATCGGATAACGGTGCGAGCGTACCCCTTCAAGACGTG
>JABHOU010000507.1 GCA_018695085.1 Opitutia bacterium
TACGCCTCGCTCCTCGGCGAAAAACAGAATTTCCAACAATCTGAAGACCATGGAACTCATAGACGGCAATGACATAGCTCGACAAGTCATCGAAGAGCTAACCGATGAGGTCGCCTCCCTCGATGGTCCCACCCCGTGCGTAACTTTCGTAAGAGTGGGCGAAGACCCTGCCTCCGTCTCATACGTCAACAAGAAGCAGAAAACGGCCGCCAAGATTGGAGTGGAAAGCCGTCTCCAATTATTTCCCGAAAGCATTTCGCAAGAAGAGCTGATCGTTGAGATCGAGCGGTTGAACGCCGATGCCTCCAATCATGGAATTCTAGTACAAGCTCCCCTGCCCCGGCACATTGACGAGACCGCCATATTCAATCAAGTGGACGCAGCGAAAGACGTGGACGGCTTCAACGCCACCAACGTCGGTCGCATGTGCCAAGAGGAAGAAGATGCCTTCGTCGCTTGCACTCCCGCCGGCATTCTCGAACTGATAAAGCGTTCGGGCGTGAAAACTGAGGGGAAGCGGGCAGTAGTGCTCGGTCGCAGCCTGATCGTGGGCAAGCCGGCCGGTTTGCTTTTACTGCGTAAGGGCATGCCCGGCAACGCCACCGTCACCATTTGCCATTCCCGCACTCCTGATATTGCATCGATCGCCCGTGAAGCCGACATTCTAGTCGCAGCCATAGGTAAGCCCGAGTTCGTAACTGCAGACATGGTCAAACCCGGGGCCGCCGTAATCGACGTTGGAATAAATCGTATCGAAGACTCGTCCAAGAAAAGAGGTTACCGCCTAGTGGGCGACGTCGCCTTTGACGAAGTGGCTCCCCTCGTTTCAAAAATAACGCCTGTTCCCGGCGGCGTCGGTCCCATGACCGTGGCCATGCTCATGCGTAACACGGTGAAGGCATACCGTCTCGCCGAGAACCTTTGAGGCTAACCGAAAGCGCAATTCAACGGGAAAGCAAAGAGCTTTCACTTTCATGATTTCGTCAGTAACAAAAAAATGAGGCTAACCGACCACGAATCAGGAGTCGGTTCCAGCCAGCCAGACCATTTGCCTCCTAAATGGATTCAGCGAATAGTTGCGTTCGGAATGGACCTGATACTCTTCGTGGTCATCCTTCAGCTCGTAGTTATGTTTCTTCCCAAGCTTTACGGGGAAGCAGTGGAAAAAGAATTTCAAGATCTCATCTTTTCGGCCTCCCAACTTAACCCCGAAGATCACTTCGACACCGAAAAGATGGGTCAATTCATAAAAGAATCCGGCGTTTCCGAGGAAACCCTAAGTATGATTGGCTTCATCGTAGTGTGTGCTTTCACCCTTCCTGTATTTTATTGTTTCTTCGGGGAATTCTTCTTCCGTGGCAAATCATTGGGGAAAGCCACCTTCGGCTTGCAAGCGGTATCCCGCCGAGACGGTTTTCCACCACGCTTCCCGATTGCCTTGTCTCGATCGCTCATCAAGGGAATGGCCATACTCTGCCTGCTCACGCCTTTCTTTCTCCCGGGCCTCCTTAATTTTCTTTTCGCTTTTTTAAATCGTGAGCGGAGATGCCTGCACGACTTCCTCACAGGTTCTCTAACCGTACAATCGGCTGCTCAGCACTCCCCACTCAAGACATCCGAAGAGTCTTGAACTCGAAAGCCGCTCCTACAAATTACACAGCCATGAAACCTAAACTCGCATTCGTCGGCGCCGGTAAGATGGTGACCGCTATCGTGGAGGGCCTACTCCGCAATGAAATCTTTTCGCCTGAACAGATGGTCTGCACCTCGGCGCCCGACGGCACTGCCGAAAAACTGTCCGAAGCCACGGGAATTGGCGTAGCGGAAAGTCTTAAAAGCTTGCTCGCCTCAGGTCCGGAACGAGTGCTTCTTGGGTGCAAGCCTTACCAGCTGGCGGAATTGGATACTGACACTCTCGATGCCTGCAAAGGATCCCTCGTGCTTTCCATAATGGCCGGAAAAACCTTGGCGAGCCTCCAAGAAAAATTCTCCAAAGCCCGCAACGTCGTTCGCTCGATGCCAAACATTCCCGGCCAGATCGGGGCCGGAGTGACCGGTTACCTCTTCGCCTCCCCTCCCACTCCGGAAGATGAGGCTGACGTGAAACGCATCCTGTCCGCTCTCGGTTGCGCCATGAAGGTCGAGGAAGAGCGACATATCGATGGCATAACGGCAATCAGCGGAAGTGGTCCCGCATACGTCTTTGAATTCGCCTGCGCCCTCGAAGCCGCCGCCGAATCCCTAGGTTTCGACAAGGAGCGCGCACGAACCCTCGCCACCGAGACCGTGCTTGGAGCAGCTCGACTCATGGCTCGCAGTGAGCTTAATCCCGAAACCTTGCGCAACAACGTGACCTCTCCCAACGGCACTACGCAAGCGGCTCTGGAAAGTTTTGCAGCTGAAGATTATCGAGGCATGATAAAGCGAGCGGCGCAAGCCGCCTACGACCGCTCCATAGAGCTTTCCCATGCATGACGTCGGCGAAGGGGTAACCCTAATAACGGGCGGGGCAGGCTTCATCGGCAGCGCCATCGCTTGGGGTCTCAACAATCGCAAGCTCAGTAACATATGGCTTGCCGATTTCCTTGAAGGGAATCCTACCAAGCAGAGAAACCTCGATGCTCTGAGCTACCAACGATACTTGGACGCGGGTGAATTGCGTGAGCTCGTCCGCTCCGACTCCAAGGATCTGAGCGAGGTCAA
>JABHOU010000310.1 GCA_018695085.1 Opitutia bacterium
ACGCCGTGCTTCTTGGCCCATTTGTGACCGGTGTCGTTCTTGGGCGTTTGGTCGAGATAAAGGGAGACGAGCTCCAAGTTGGGACGCTCGCCCTTGTCGTCGAGGGTATAGGTTTGTAGAAGGCGACCGACGATGACGTCTGCGTGCGAATTGTGCCGGTATTCCGTGACGATGGCGGCGACTTTCTTGGGTGGTACCTTACCATCAGAGAATACGACCATGCCGAGAGCTGTGAAAGAAAGGAGAAATCTCATTGCAAATCCTTTCGCTCGATCTTGATGACGGTGAAAGGATAGATGACGGTGACGTACACGGATCCATTACGAGCTTCGCAAACTCCCATGTGATAAAGGGGTGTCATTTTACCATTGGGGAGAGTTTTCATGCCGTGATGCCACGGCAGAGCTTTGCCGGTTGGATCCTTGAAGGGGGTGTACTCGGGATTACTTACAAATAATTCTCCATGATCACGCGGAGCTTGATCCCCTTTGCGATAACTCACCAGGTGCAGATGTTTCCCTTTTTCGAGTACGACTGCCCAGACCGTACCCGTTGGTCCCACGCACATGGCTCGGCAATCAGTCTGGGCTGCATGAGGCAGTAGTTTCCCCAAACTTTCGCCGCGCATCGCCTTCTCGGAGGCCATCAGGTCGTAGTGATAGAGTTGGTTGCCGCTCATGGCGATGGCATAGAGGCTTTTGCGGTCGGGAGTGAAGTCCCAGTTGATAGGGTGGCTGTTCTCGTGGGCCAGAAGGGACTCGGGTGTTGGTGGTTTGCCATCTATGGTTTGCGGGATAAGACTTAACTTCTTCTCGTTGGGGTCGTAGCGGGCAATGTCTCCGCCCAGTACCGGATGATAGGCTCGACCCTTATGGTCCAAGGCGATGAAGGCATACATGTGGCGGCAGTCCATGAGGTGTCGGTAGTGTCCTGTCTCCAGATCGAGGACCAAAAAGTGGGCCGACTCCACCGGGCGTTCATCCGAGCAGGTGGATAGGTAGGCGATGCCGCGGGATTCATCCGGTGTCACGCTGATGATGCCCTGATGCTTGATTGGAATGGGATATACCTGGGTTTTGCCGGTGGCAGGATCATACCACATCGGATAACCGCCTAGGTATGATTTTCGAACTTCCCCTTTTTGCGGATAACCTTGCTTGGTGCCAAAATAGATTTTGCCGCTTTCGCCGACGTTGTTGCGGGTGTGAATCTTGGCTTGGGCAGCGAATCCCGTGGCTTTTGTCCCGATCTCCTTGTGGGCGTCCACTGCAATGCCCATGGTTTCCTCGCGTAGATCGAATTCCACCAAGTAGGCGTTGCTACCATATTTGGCCGTACCAAGGTAGAGCTTACCGTTCTTTCCTTCGATGATGGAGAAATAACCGCTCTCTTCGCTCACCGTCTCCTTGGGGACACGGTAGGCCTTTGCGGGCAACGGGTTCTTCAGTGAGGCTGAAGGTTTGGCTGCGATTTGTGTCGCAAGGAACGCAAGAAACAGTGGAAGGCTTGTGTTCACAAAGTGACACCTACAGCATGATAGGTTGAGAGATGTGGAGATAGGCGAATCCTCCGCGTATCTCGAGGTTCGGATCGAAGATATTGGGGAGCAAAGTGCCCAAGTGATCGCGTTGGTAGGAGGTGAGATCGGGACCCACGGCACCCCCTTTGTGAAAGAGCTTGTGGCAGGCGGCGCAGCGCTGGGCGTAAAGTGATATCAGCTGCATAGGGATTGCCCGCCCGCTTGGCCAGAACACTCTCGATGCGGGTTGTCTCTTCCTTGAGGTTGGCCTTGGTTTCGGGAGGTTCGCAAGGCGGAATTTAGATTTTGCGGGCTCGTAGGTTGCGGAAGGCGACGGTTCCACCTTTGCCGTGGTGCTGGATACCAAAATGGCCTTCCAGTGATTGCTTGTGTTCTACTTCGCCAACCAACTTCCCGTTTACGTAAGTCTTTATGCTTGGGCCCTTGCAGGCAACTCGCACCTTGTTCCACTCCTCCGGCTTGAAGAGGCCTTTCGAACGCGCCTTGTACTCGGCGTCCGTTTTCTTGTTGGGGTATAGCCAACCCCCCATGCCGATTCCGTAGATGCCACCTGGTTTGCCGCGATCGATTTCGCATTGGTAGCCTTTGGGCTTACCCTTCTCTCCGATCAAACGGAAGCCCAAACCCGAGTTGAAACCTGCGTAGTCGGTTGGAATCTTTACTTCAGCCTCCACTTCGAAGTCGGCCATCTTTAGATCGGACACAACCCAAACGTTGACTTTCGAGGAGAGGTGCAACTGTCCGTCCTTCGCTTGGAAGGATTCGACCTTGGCTCGTGGAGTCCAACCCTTGGTCGATTTGCCGTCGAAAAGGGGTGTCCACTCACTGTCTTTGGTTTCTGCGTAAAGGTGTATAGAAGCTAGAGCAAAGCTAGCGAGAAATACGAAGGGGTTCAATTGAGTTTTCATAGCATCAACGCTAGGATTGCTTATATGCGAAGGCAACCCAAGTTTGTCATTTAGTGTAGATTCTTGCATCCCGGCAAGGCTCCGCAGTGAACGAGGGTAGGAGTTACTTTGCCTGGTTGCAACCCGGCCTTAGTCAGCATTTCTCGGTATTCTTTAGCGGAGTAAGCACGTCCTTCCGTTAGGGAGAAGAGGGAGGCTGAATAAAGGGCGATTGGGAGTGGACCGTCCAGTTCGTCGTCGAGGAAGACGTCGTGAATAAGAACTTCTCCGCCGGGGTTTACGGCGTCGGCGCAGTGCTGGACGATGGTTTCGCAATCTGGTATGTCCCAGTCGTGCAGGACGTTTGAGAGTAGAGCCACGTCGCAACTCGGAAGAGGGTCGGCGAACATGTCTCCTTCCATTAATTGAAGTCTGTCGGCTACTTGATGTTCCTTGGCGAATTCTTCGGCGACCTTCAGCACTTCCGGACGGTCGAAAACGATGGCTCGCAGTTCGGGATTAGACCGCAGGTATGCGATTGAGTAGATGCCCGAACCACCTGCAACGTCGAGGAGACACTTTGCGTTAGGTAGGGGATAATTGGCAGCGAGATGTGGTGCCACGTTGTTGGCTCGACCCGCAAGTGAAAGGGTGAGTCGGCGAGCCTCCTCGGCTCCCTCCATTTTTGATTCTTTGCCTTCCTTGAAGATAAAGGCAGCGCCTTCTTCGGTTTCGGAATCGATCGGCTTGTTCGTTCGCAGGCGCTCGACCATGGCTAGAACGTTTGGGGAGTCGGCGGCGAGACCGATGTAATTGTTTACGGCAAAGTCAGAGTTGCTCGGAAGGTGTTCGAGGGCGAGGGGGGGAGCGATGAAACGTTCGCTTCGATCTTTTTGCAGCAACCCCATAGCTTGCAACGCGGTGGTCAATACGATGAATGAGCGTTCTTTCAAATCAAGGGCTTCCTTTAATTCACCTCTGGCAAGTGGGCCTTCGCTCAACTTGTCGAATAGACCAAAGTGACAGGTTGCGGCGACGAGCAATTCCGTCCCATGGGCACCCCTGAAATGTTCAAAGATGGATGTGGGATCAGTGGAAGGAATCGGCAGTTCGTTCATGTCGAATTTTTACTAAGCGAACAAGGTTGCTTAAGCACGGCCAAAACGTCTGATTTAAGCTCGATTTTATTCCATGGAACAAATATTGACTATTTGTACTTGGAATTGACCAGTATTCCACGGTTTTTCAATCTTCAACAACTTTACATTCCATGAACCTAGATATTTACAGAGGCGTTATTCCAGCGCTCATGACACCTTGCAACGGAGACCGTGAACCGGATTTCGATGCCTTGGTTGCCAAAGGGCTCGAAATGATCGAGCTCGGCATGTCGGCTGTTGTCTACTGTGGCTCCATGGGTGACTGGCCTCTTCTTACTGACGCCCAGAGGCAAGAGGGAGTTTCCAAACTTGTCGATGCAGGCGTGCCCGTCGTTGTGGGTACGGGTGCCCAAAATCCAAAGCTCGCCGCCGCCCATGCGGCCCATGCCAAGGAGGTTGGCGCCGCTGGTCTAATGGTGATTCCTCGGGTACTTTCCCGTGGCACTTCGTCCGCTGCCCAACGTAATCACTTTGCCGGTATCCTTGCGGCGGGAGATGGACTTCCCTCCATCATTTACAACAGTCCATACTACGGTTTCGAGACCAAGGCGGAGCTTTTCTTTAACCTACGGTCAGAATTCCCCCACTTAATTGGTTTCAAGGAATTCGGCGGCGCCGATTCTTTGACCTACGCGGCCGAGCACATTACCAGCGAAGACGATTCCTTGGCTTTGTTGGCCGGTGTGGACACTCAAGTCTTTCATGGGGTGGTTAATTGTGGAGCCGTTGGAGCCATTACGGGCATCGGTAACGTTTTGCCTGTGGAAGTACTTCACTACTTCAGACTATGCAGGGAGGCGTCATCGGGTGACTTCGAGGCTCGTTTCTTCGCCAAGGAACTGGAGCAGGCGTTGACCGTGTTATCTACCTTCGACGAGGGACCCGATCTGGTGCTCTATTACAAGTACCTTCTCACCCTGAAGGGGGACTCTGCCTACGAACTGCACTTCAACGAGACGGATGTCCTAAGTCCCAGTCAACTAGGCTACGCCAAGGAGCAACTCGATCTATTCACGGCATGGTGGGATGCTTGGCCAGGCAAGGACGCACCGGAGGAGTGACCTTTTTTTTCTCTTCGGGATTTGTTTTTTTTCGACGAGTCAAAACACCCAGGCAATGCCTACTTTGATGGCATTGCCGTTGCCGTGATCTAAAATTCCTTGATGATCGACCAAATCATACTTCCACTCGATCCGAGAGTGAATGGTGTCGTTGTGATTGAAGTATAAGGCGGGACCGGCTGATAGGGTTCTCGATTCGTCGTCCTCGAAGTGGAAGTCGGTTTCCCAGAATATGGAACCATTGGATTGCTCTGTTTCGAAGTTGTAACCGAGATCGATATGAGAATGTGAATAAAAGGGCATGTCTCCGTAGAATACCCAGCCGTTTATCCCCATGCCGAAATAGAAATTCGATGTCTCGAATTCGTAACCGAGTCCGAGCCCGTTAGCCCACTCATTGAAGTAGATTTCATAGTCATCGCTGCCCGAAAGTGGAATGATCATCATGGGTTTGAAACTCCAGGAACCACTTCTTCCATCAAGGTTGAAATATTTCTTTAGGGGTAGGGCCAAGGTCAGGTCTCCAATGCCTTCGTCATTCTGTACTAGCTTGTTGCCCGTTGCATCGGGCACCTCCCGTTCCGCATGTATTACATAGGGTAGTTTGGCGGTCAGCCTAATGGATTTCTTCCAAGTGTATACTCCTTCAAAATGAAAGATGTTTATTTCTTCAGAGAAACCACTGTGTAAAGCAGTGCTACCTTGAAGAAGGTCGTTTTCTCTACGATGCTCGTAAAAAAATTGATAGCCCCAACCTCCCGACCAACGAGGCATCATGTTCATGATCGGTTCGTCGGCCTTTAAATGTTGGCTGACAGCAAAAGATATCAACAAACACAACCCTGAGGTGAAGCGCATACTGCTTTACCTTTCCAAAGAATAGTTACTTTTTTGAGTGATGGACTACTACTGAGGATGCACCTGGTTCGAATCTGTGCGCGTCTATGTGGTCGTCGTGCAACTTATATTCTTCGATAGCATTGAAACCGGCATCGTCGACCCTTTCAAGAATCTCTTTTTTGTCCAATTTGGATTGATCGGTTAAAGCAATTTTAACCAATTGTGTTTTGGTATCCATTTCTATGCCTCTTTTAAATCTCTTTTTGTCCACCCCTGGCATTCGACTCAAATTTTTACTCACACCGATTCCGCACGATGGGCATACGAGACCTTTGACGTAGATGAGAGCTATTTGGGAATGCTTGGTTAATTCAACTTCTGCCGCCTGCAATCTTGCTTCGGGCGTAGCTTCCTTCTTATCCTTGTCATCGTTTGCAAGAACTTGACTAAAGGACGCGAGTAGAATGCCAAATACAACACTTAGTGGAATTAATTTCATATCTTAAATCTTGTGCCTTTTCACAAAAATGTCAAACCACTGAAGGAATATAAGAAGCTTTGTTTTTCTGTTCTTTCGCGACAGGGGGTATTCTTGATTTCCACCCCAAGACCTTTTTTTGAGTTTTCTCAGTTTGCAGAAAGATTGTGGATGGTGTTGTGGATTCGGTTTGAGATGGGCTCGCCTTTTCCTGTCTTGAGCTCGTAATTGATTTCCATACACCAAGTGGGCTTGATGTCGGGTACGTTGAGCTCCACTGTTTGGCCATCCGCAAGAAGTTTCGCGCTGCCCACTTTGAGCGGCTTTTCGTCGTAATGGCGCGAACCGTATCCTCCGGTTCGTTTTATGCTCCATGTCTTCAGCTTGTAACTGGATGGACTTGTGGCGGTTACCCTGTCGAGCTTGTCGCTGAACTTCATTCTGAGGGTTCCCTTGGACGCCTCCAAGGTAGTGGGGAGACAGGCGGGAGCCCCCGTGTGGCGAATCCTATAGAACCCACCGTTCCCACGTTTGTTACCTGCCCATGCGAACATGCCGCAAACATAGAGTTGCCCGTCGCCGGGATGGAAGCGTCCGCGCATCACCCCGGTGGGGAAGTCGGGAATGGGAAGGGCGTATTCGCCACCTTGAAGCTGTCCGTTTACCTTTTCGTTAAGCACCACGAAAACGCGGCCCATACCGTAGGACACGTCCAGTAACGAACCTTCGAGCGGTCCCCACTTTTTGCTCTTGGTCCAGACCAGTTCCCCGGGCGATCGATTGAAGGAGTTGGTAAGCCATGCCAAGGGTTGGTTCATTGCGGAATCGCTAGTATCCTTTTGGTCGGTGTACCCCATCATGTTTCCGTAAAAACCTCCTTTGGTCACCCAGTTTACCCGATTCTTAGGTGTCCAGTGGCCCTCTTGGTCAGTAACGAAAAAGGAACCGTCGGGGTTGATGCAGACGCCGTTGGCTGCCCGAAACCCATTGGCGATAATTTCGGTTTTTTCGCCGTCCTTTGTCACCTTGATGAGAGTCCCGTGATGAGGGACCAAGGCAGTCTTGGCGTGGCGAGCGGACTTGGCATAGTAGAAGTTGCCGTCGTCGTCGGTCTGCAATCCCATGGCGAATTCGTGAAAGTGTTCGGTGACTTGGTGGTCACTATTGAGGGATTCGTAGTAGTCGGTCTCCCCGTCGCCGTTCAAGTCGCGTAGAACTACGAGCTGGTCCCTGCAGGCGAGGTGCACGACCTCGTCGATTACCCGTACGCCCAGCGGTTGAAAAAGTCCGGAAGCGATCCGTCGCCACTTTAATTTTCCATTGCCGAGGTCGTCGCCGATGCCCGATACGATCCATACGTCCCCGTGCCAAGTGGATACTGCGGCTCGCTTGCCGTCATTAAAGAAGTCGAAACCGGATAGCCGCATCCAAGAGTTCCACGGGGTAACGGGAGGAATGGCGATCTCATCGACCACATACGGTTTTTCGGATTCGGAGACTTTTGCGTCAACCTCCACGTCATGGGCCCACCGGGGAGCTGCGCCCTTGGTCAGGGACGTGAGAACATCCGTTTTCGTCGAATCAATGATTTTCCCGAAAGTAGCCAGTTCTGAGGCGTCTCCCCGCCAGAGGAGAACTTTTATGTCTCGTTCCTCTTTTGAGGTCGGAATGCGCAGTCGCAGGTGTCCTTTATCGGTGTTCCAAGTGATTCCTTCGACGTCGCCGATTACGCATGCGGCCAACACCGGTCCATCGAGTCCCTGAGTGGCGGGCTTGGGTGCCTTGGGCTTGGTTTCATCCTTCTTGGCCTTCCCGGCGATTTCGATTCGGGAAGAACCTTTGAAACTCAGCGCCTTCCCCATTTTGCCAGCGACTTGTTTTGGGTTTCCGCGAAGAGCGCCGTGATAATCGGGGCCTTCCTCATTCGCGATTTCTTTTCCTTGCTTGTCGAAACTCCATCGAGCCGTGCTTCCGGGTACTGGCTTGCCGTTGGCGAGGTGTCCGATTTCCTTGGCGTCGAGAACCCTTGAAAAGACGAGAGTTTCATCCAAGTCTCCTTGGTAGGGTGGGCAGAAGTCTGTCGCGCAGTAACCCAGACGCACGACGTGCCCTGATTCGTCGGAAGCCGATAGGGAACCGGAACGATCTTCCTTGCCGTCGACGTAAAGGCGGGTTTTCCCATCGCTCTTGTGAGTCATCGCTACGTGGTGCCACTTCCCATCTGCGACTGATTTTCGTGAGGCTATGTCTCCGACCCAGCCCACGTCGTATGTGAGTCGACCGTTTCGCACGAACAGCACTTTGGCGTTCTTGCTCCAAGGGCCCGTAGGGGCGGACTTGCAAAAGATGGCTCCCCCTTTCTTCGTGCGTATCCAAGCTGCCACCGAAAAGTCCGTACCGCCCAAAGTCATTTGACCATTCGGATCGGGCGGAGGTGCGCTTGAGAGGCGGGCACCGGCTAAGGGGACGAAGGCAATGGGTTGCTTTGCCTTTCCCTTTATGAGTTCGCCGTCACCCGCGCCTTTCCCCAGACTCAGCAGCATGGATTGCTTGCCCGGACTGATCCTAAGGTTTCTGGCCACGACGAAGGGCGCTTCGGAGGCAAGGTCAGACATTTCCAACACCTCGCGTTGGCCAACCGTGTATTTTACAATGACCTTCTCGCCATGATGGTAAAGCCCCTTGTAGTGCGTCCAATCGCGGGGCA
>JABHOU010000102.1 GCA_018695085.1 Opitutia bacterium
AGTCCATGGCTGATTTGCTCGCCTTTATTCTCCAACCTAAGTCCGAGCCTCGTCTGCCTCCCTTCGAGCTTCTTCTTTATCGCGGCGACCAAGGTAACGAGCTCCCCGTGCGTTCCAAGAAGGACTGGGAGAAACGGCGGACCTCCATATTGGAGGGAGCGGAAAAGATCATGGGAGCCTATCCCGTTGTCGAAAAGCGTGTGCCCCTCGAGATTAAGGTTCTGGAATCCAAGGATGCAGGGACTTACCTGCTCCAATCGATTACCTACCGAGCCTCGGCTTCTTCCCGTGTGCCCGCACATCTCTGCATTCCAAAGGACGTTTTGGCAGGCCAACGAAAAGCGAAGGCCATTCTTTGCCTGCACCCCACGGACAACAAGTCGGGTCGCAAGGTGGTCCTCGGCTTGGGCGGACGGGCGAACCGCGCCTACGCAGCGGAGTTGGCTGAGCGTGGTTTCGTGACCATCGCGCCCGCTTATCCACTGCTGGCCGACTACCAACCCGACATTGCCAAGCTCGGCTATGCAAGCGGAACCATGAAGGCCGTTTGGGACAACTCCCGGGCCCTTGATCTGCTGGAATCCTTGCCTTATGTCGATGCTTCCAATGGATTCGGTGTAATCGGGCATTCGCTTGGCGGTCACAATGCAATCTACACGGCTACTTTCGATAAGCGACTTTCCGCCATCGCGGTCAGTTGCTCCTTCGATTCCTTTCCCGATTACTACAATGGTAATGAAAAGAACTGGGTGTTTGGCAGAGGTTGGTGCCAGACACGCTATATGCCGCGTCTTGCCGAATATCGGGGACGACTCCAGGCGATTCCCTTCGACTTTCCCGAACTTCTTGGAGCTTTGGCTCCTCGCGCCGTCTTCGTGAGCGCGCCGAAGGGCGACCACAACTTTCAGTGGGAAAGCGCTCGCCGATGCGCCGAAGCCGCGGGGAGAGTCTACGAGTTGCTGGGGGCGAAAAACAAGCTGGTTGTTCGCCATCCCGGCTGCAGTCACGACTTCCCACCGGAAATTCGGTCGGCCGCCTACGATTTTCTCGCCAAGGCGTTGGCGGGAGAGGGAAACTAAACTAAGTGCTACTTTCCCTGAGCCTTGCGCAGGGCGGCGAGGCAAGCTTCCGATCCTACTAGAGAGTGCTTTGGACGCGGGTTTTCCTTGTTGAAGACCTGCAACTGTTCTTTAGTTAGAGTCTTGAAGAATTTTTCGGTGATTTCACCGTCTTCATCCGTTATTTGGCTTAGGCGCAACTTAAGGGTTTTTGCTAGGAATCGGTAGACGGGTTTGCGCTTGGAGAATTCATAACCGTGCTTTTCGTCGGCGAGGTGAAAGTTCTCCACGTTGTTTGGTGAACCAAAGAGGGAGTAGATTCGTTTGGCGTACGGGAACTCGACATTTGGGGTGTTTTTGGTCCAGTCTCCGCCTACGCTTACAAGGAGTAGAGGTCGAGGTGCCGCCATGGCGGCGATTTCCGCGTTATTGGTCTTATGGGTATTGCTTTCGTGAACGGGCATGCCGCTCTCGCAGTTGCATCCCCCGTAGAAGTGGGCTGAAGCCATGACTACGGGTGCGGCAGCTCTTACGCGTGGGTCAAGAGCCGTAAGGATGAAGGTCTGTGTTCCGCCACCCGATTCCCCAGTTACGCCGATGCGGCTTGGGTCCACCTCTCGAAAGCTCAGAAGATAGTCGAGGGCTCGCATGCTGTTCCAAGTCTGGTAAGCAAATACGTTTTTATCCTTCCGGTGATCGACTTGATTGGAATCGTCGTTCCAGCCCACCATGTCGTAGGCGAAGACAATGGCTCCCATTCGGGCGAGGGAGGCGCATCGCGCCTGCGTGTATTCCGCGAGTCTCCCCTCTTTGGAATGTCCGTGGGGACAAAGAATGCCGGCAAACTTGCCGAGTCCGCCTTTTCGGAGAGGACGGTAGAGGTTGCCAGTGACAAAAAAGCCGGGAAGGCTCTCGAAGTAAACGTTCTCTACCGAATACCCATCCATTTCTTTAGAGGAATGGGAGTGGGCGTTTAGGGTTGAACGAGCGGGTAGGGGTACGAGTCCGGCTCCATTTAGTATGCCTTCTCGGTTACGCTTGGCTCGAGTTTGCCACTCCTCAAGCGTGGAAAAAGTCTTTCCGAAAATCTCTAGATTTCTAGCTCCTTCCTCCTCGGGGATTTTTGGGAATGCATTAGCTGTAAGTGAAAACACCGACATGCTTACCGTAGTGGCGAATAGAATTGGGAGTCTTGCCTTCATGACTTGAGCTGGGTTGGGAGAGTTATAAAAACCTGTGTTTCGTTTTCTTTTACTTGCCTAAAGCCAATGTTTCGGGACATTTGCAACTTCGAATCATCCTTATCCACCAAACACATATTCAAAAGGAACGCTAGCAAATCATGAAGACTATGCATTTATCTCACCTTTTTTCCTACTTGATCTCAGTAGCCATGTTGGCTGTAGCACCCGCTTTCGGAAAGAAGAGCGAAGGCGGCAAAAGCCTCTTTGACGGTAAGACCCTCAAAGGTTGGAACGGAGATCCTAAATTCTGGAAAGCCGCCGATGGGGCGATTGTGGGACAGACCACCAAGGAGTCTCCCACCAAGGGCAACACCTTCATTATATGGGAAGATGGCAAGTTAACCGACTTTGACCTAACCTTGGAATTCAAGATCGAGGGTGGCAATAGTGGGATTCAGTACCGTAGTTTCGTTAAGCCTGGAAAGCATGACGGTTGGCGCATTGGTGGCTATCAAGCCGACTTCGAGGCGGGCGACCGTTATTCGGGCATTTGCTATGGCGAAGGTTTTCGCGGAATCCTTTCTGACCGTGGTTTCCACACCACCCTCACCATCGATGGTGGAAAGTTGAAGAAGAATGCCAAAAAATTCGGTGATTCCAAAGAAATCGGAAAAGCCGTTAAGAAAGGTGATTGGAACACTTACCGCATTACTGCCAAGGGATACCATTTTGCACACTATATCAACGATGTGAAAACCACTGAACTTACAGA
>JABHOU010000308.1 GCA_018695085.1 Opitutia bacterium
ATTCTCGTGTGTCTTTCCGCTTTAGGATTTCCGTGCTTGGCAGTTTGGCTTTTCCCCGAAGAAACCGTAAACCTCCGACTTCTTGAACCAGCACAATTGATTGGTGGGGGAATATACCTGTTAGCTGCCGGAGCCGCATTCACGGCAATTGGTATTTTCGCCAGTTCGGTTACGCGAAACCAAATGGTCGCAGGTATGCTTAGCTTCACTCTACTAACGCTTCACTTGGCCCTGATGGCGTACTTCCATGGCGAAATGCCTACCGATACAATGGGTCTCGCTACGGCAAATGCGTTAAGGGATTCACTTGGATCGTTAACGACGGGATTGGATAGGCTAGAACATTTCGTAGTTGGAATCATCGACATAGCAACTCTTTTGCACTACCTTGTGACGACCTGTCTCTTTCTAGGTTTCGCCATTCTTGCCACGACACGTTTAAACGATTGAAGAAAATGGATTTTTGCAACGCTGGGCGTAGTCGTAGGTTACATCGATGGACCATAGTCATGCTTTTGACTAGTTTGGCCCTAGGGCTCAATCAACTTGCATCGAGAATTGACCTGAACTTCGATCTTACGAAGGAAGGTAGATACACCCTATCGCAAGAAACCTTAGCGTGGCTGGCCAAGCTCGAAAAACCTGTAGACATCATCATCACTATTCGAGAATCGAACAACCAGCCAAAAATCATACAACGTCTATTGTTAGATGTAGATCTATTGTTGGACGCCTTCGAACGAGCTCCATCTTCCTTCCCCATCCACATACATCGAGTAGACGTGAACGCACGCAAGGCGCAAAAGACTTTGATCGAAAAGTATAACTTGGCGGAACCCAATCTAATCCTCGTCGCAACTCAAGGTGACGAAAATGTGGAAAAAGCAGTATTATTTCGGTTCGACGATCAGCCCGCGACAGATACGTCTAACCCGAAGGAAGCCTTTCGCTCACGCGAGTCGAAGGCTCGAGATGCTGTGTTCGACTCGGGACTTTACGACGAGTGGGCAGAGAACAATCGCAATGTACCAGAACCCACAAAGTTTCACGGTGAAGAAGTTATTCTTCGGGCCTTACTGGGAGTTACTCGTGATCGCAAAGGACCTAATGTAATCTACTTCACAAGAGGTCACGGCGAGGGAAGTCCGAGTGATGCAAATCGTGATCATGGATTCTCCGAGATGCAAAAGTTTTTAGAAAGCCGAAATCTAGAAGTGTCTTCTTTGGCACCCGACCCCAATGCTCGTATTCCCGAGGATGCCGCTCTTGTCGTGGTGACTTCTCCACAAGTGCCTTTCCGGGCACAGGAAGTGGCCCGACTTCGAACTTTCCTTTCCGAACGGCAAGGTAGCCTAATGTTGTTGATCGACCCCATCGTCGACCTGTCTATAGACTCACCCCCTGCCTTTGGTTTTCGTCCCTTACTGAAGGAATGGGGATTACGTTGCCACGACATGCTCGTCCACGACCCCGACATCTCAAAATTCGACGTTTTCTCGGGCGACTACTCACTCCGCACTTATTCTCGGGACGAGAGGCATCCGGTTGTGGAACCTCTTATCCAGCATGGGTTATCTATCTATGCGGGAAAATGTCGTCCAGTTGAACGTGAAAACGCCCCCCCTGAACAAATAGAGGCGACAGAATTAATCTATTCCTCTCGGACTTCTTGGGGGATAAGCGACTGGCGTTCACCAAAAAGTCCTGAAGTTCGAAACGATTTACTGGACATCCCAGGACCCGTTTCGGTAGCCAGCTTATCAGAAAAAAAACTTAGACCACGGCATGAAGTTAAAATAAAAGGTGGAAAAGTAGCGGTAATGGGAAGTTCGCAAATATTCGCAAATCGAATCCTTAGATCAAATGCCGGAAACCGTAATCTTCTTCGCAATCTAATTCATTGGTTTCTAGACGAAAACGACATGCTCGACATTCCGCCCAAAGAGATAATAAATTATAGCATGAAAATGAACGAGCAACAGTTTAGAGAACTCCTTTATTCTACAGCGTACATCCCCAGTATTGTTGCCTTACTAGGCTTATTTGTTTACTGGCTTCGCAAAGACATCTTGGCATCATGAAGCCTTCGACCTTACTATTAATAGCTTTAAACGCGGTTACTTTTTTTGGGATTTACCAATTGACGAACAAAGACGAAAACTCGACAATTAACCCTACAATCGCACTGGTTCAACTGCTCGGAGACCCCCAGAAGATAACCATAGGAAAAGAATTCCCTGTCAATACTTCACTTACCCTCGAGAAGGAAGAAAGTGGTTGGAATATTCTAACCCCCATGAAATGGAAGGCAGACGAATTTGCCACTTCGAAACTTACCGGCAGACTGCGACATATCGAGGCTCGCAGACTATTCAGCCTTGAGGAAATAAAGGAGAAAGGAGAAAGCCTAGCCGATTATGGACTAGATCGCTCCGACCTGACAATCACGGTGGAATCTAAGTCAGGAAAAGTCACACTAGCGTTCGGTTCCCCAACTCGAGATGGTCGAGAACGCTATGTCATGCCTGATTTTGATGAAAGTGAAAAAACAGAAATTTGGGCGGTCAATGCATCTCTATGGGATACCGCCAATATTTCGGTCGCAGAATGGATGGAGCGTGAATTCCTGAAATTCCCAGTATACGATGTACGAGCTTTCGGAATCCGTATCAAACAAGGAGACACCCTCGTTAAAACTCGCATCATGAGAGGAAAATCCGGTGAATGGAACATCACCTCCCCCATTCAATCCCCTGCAGACACAGACAACGTTCGACTGTTCTTAAACCAGCTCATCTCGTCAAAAGCCATACGTTTCGTGACAGATCCAGTAGAGATAAAAAGCCTCTCATCTCGGTTGGACTCCCCAGTCTTCCGAATATATTTGGAGGGTAGTTCGAGTGGAAGATCGATAATTATAGGAGAACCCATCGATGAGGAGGAAGGTGCAAACTTGCGTCCCGCTCAAGTCGAAGGAGAGTCGTCAATCTTTATTGTAAATGAGTCCTTAGTATCGCTTCTGGCTAATGCCGAAGGAAGGCTTCGAGATCGTCAACTCCTTGCCTTGGACTCTAAAACTATCGGCACCATTGAAATTTATGATTCTAACCTTAGACTTTCGCTCCATAAACTAGAAGACGGTCGCTGGGAAGTTATATTACTAGACGATGAAGGAGAAGTGTCCACAAGACCAGGCGATGTTGAAATAATCGAAAATTTCCTCTATAAATTGCTTTCACTAGAAGCACTGACATTTGTAAGTGACGCTCCTTCGGAGGAAGACCTCAAGGGATATGGCTTCGATCAACCCCGACATTCCGTCACGCTAAGTACGATGGACGGTGAAACTGTCACATTAAGAATCGGACATCATGCTGATGGCGTTTCCGGTTGGTATGCTCGCCGAGACAACGCACCCTTCGTTTTCACCGCTGACGAGACTATCCCGTTTCTCTTGGCGCCCTCCCCTCTTCGGTTTCGCAAACGTCTACTAGAACGCCTTCCGCAAGCCATTGACATAAAAGATATTCGCTTAATGGACATCGACGTCAACAGCACCGAAATCTCTCTCGACAACAATCAGACCAAAGATATTGAATACTTTTTAAGGAACTTCATTGCTCGAGAAATCATCAGCGAAAAGTATTTGCCAAACGGTATCCGACTACGAGGACAAACAATTCCTTGGCGTTACGAACTACAATCCGACCTTGCTTTACCGGGGGGTGAAGGAGACGGAAACGAAACTCTCGTTTATCGGTTCACCGATCGCATAGGAGGACAAACCTGGGGAGGAGGTTCGCCATCGGCCAACCTTTCATTTCTCATTCCTATTGGTCTAATGGATCTTCTCTCGAAAATACTTCCTGACGACTCAAATCCGAATCCATGACCCTTCTCGATTACTCGCTCCAAACAAGCATGTAGAAACTCCTGTAGCACTTGAAAAAAAACCAAAGATGGGGCAATTGGCCGAGAAAGTTCCTTCTCGCGATCCTTGCGCTACAGATTCTGTTTATTTTGCTTTTGGACATTCGCTTTCCGGTCCCTACATTTTGGATTCAGGAAATGAACAACGCCACTGTGCAAGAGGGATTAATCATCGAGGTAGAGGAGGCAACCTTCACTCTCGGAGGGAAGATTGGCATTAGAAACGCAAGGCTGAAAGCTACCGGAGAAGATCTCCCACCCCTCTGCTTCATCCGAAGGGTAGACGCTCATTTCAAACTTGGTTCCTTGCTTATGGGAAATTTCGTACCAACTGATGCCAGCATAGAGGACGCCTGGTGCTTATCGGCGGATCAAGAGAGAAACCCTGCACTGGAGAACTGTTCGGGAACCCTACATTTTCGCGAAGAAATCATAAGGTTTGCTTTTGAAGGGCGGGCATTATCTTCAAGACTTGATTTTCGCGGTTTCTGGAATACTGAAAAGGCATTTCCACGAAGATTTCCTCGCAAAAAAACCTCGAAACTTCTTCGACAGGATTTTTCGGAAATGTATTGGCAAGCAATAAAATGGAGCGAAAAAGCCAAAGCTCTTCTAGCAAAATCCGAACAATCAATCATAGGGGTACATATCAAAGTTGAAGATCAATGCAGCATTCGCCTTCTAGCGGAAAGCGGTGCAATCAAACTGGGATCTTACGAAGCAGAGTCCGTCCATTGCTCAACGAAGGCTGAAATGAACGAAGACAAGGACATCGAAGCTTCCTTGATGCTCGCAGCAAGCAAACTGTATTTGGACAGTGGTAATGAAAAAATCGGGATTGGACAAATTAGGGCTCAAGTAGATGGATTCAAATGTAGTTCTCAAGAAATCACGGAACTACCTTCAGTTGATGCCAAGTTGGAAGGAGTGTCGTTGTCGGGCAAATTCGAGGGAAGACTTCCCAATGTTCATCTCGATGTTTCTCCCTCGGGAAAAAATGCCTTTTCGCTTTTCGCCGGCATGGGAACCAGAGGATCCAAGATCATATTTACCGGAACAGCCAACCCCTTTGAAAGAAATGTACAAGGAATTTTGTTCATTTCAGTCCAGCCTCACGACCTAACCTCAGAGACCATCGAAGAATGGGAGAGGGAACAAATTCTTCTCACCTCAAACCCAATAAGGGCGAAAATCGGACCGATGCAACTTAAAGACGGCAATTTCTCCGGTTCAAAATTTTTAATAAAGGCAGAAGAGCTAATCGTTAGAAACTCCCCGCCGGCAAGATATCACATCCAAGGCAAAATCAATCAAGACGGGTCCATACTCGCTCACGATATTTATGGGAAACTCAAACACTCCGAAGTGAGAGGCTCCTTTCGACAAAACTGGTCGAATCTTGATTTTCGATTCCTTCTTGAAGGTCGCTGCATGCCAACCGAGATCAATCCATGGCTAAAGGATTGGTGGGACGTGATTTGGCAAGATTTCTCTTGGGATCAGGAGATTCCTTACGGCGACTTTGACATAAAGGGTCAATGGCTAAACCGGAAGAAAAGAACAAGGACATATGGTACAGTTGAAGTATCTAACATCAGCTACAGAGAACTTCCCTTGGAAAAGGGGTCCCTCAAGGTAATAGTCGATGAAAAGAAAACGAGAATCACAAAAATCAACCTCTTTCCACCGTCAGGCAAGGTTGAAGGTAATTTATCGTTTCCGCGCTCTTCCTCGAACAAAGCCTTAATTCTAGATTTCGATTTAAATGGAGAAATAAACCCAGTGCATTGCAGAAAAGCTTTCGGCCCAGTCGCTGAACAAGCTCTCGTACGCTTCGACACCAATTCAACAGTGAAAGCCATAGCCAAAGGCCAAGTGCTCTTGGCTGATGATAATAACCAAAGCGAGAAGGACGATTTAACACATTTCCAAATACATGCGACTTCACACGATCCTATCCATTTTTCTGGAATGCCATTGGAATACCTCTCATTGGATTTGCAAGCAAGTGCCGGCCAAACTCATGTCGAAAAACTCGACTTTGGCATTGCAGGTGGAAGGGGATCTGGAACTCTTCTATTCCGGGAAGAACAAAACGGTAGCGAATTGGACATCAAGCTGTCTGTTAAAAAAGCAAACCGATCGAGCTTTACTGAGGTCATGATACTGTCGGATGCTTTCTCCGAAGACAAACATTCTACCCAAGAAGAGCAACCAGATGAACTCAGCAGTGGAATTCTAGACCTTTCCTTGGAAGCCTCGGGGCGAACCGATGAAATGTGGAGTTTCGAAGGGAATGGTTCCATATTGGTTAGCGACCCGGATCTTGGCAAGGTTCAGATATTTGGTTCGCTGGCGGATCTTATTGGCAAAAACTCATTGGGATCTGTCCGTTTCACCAAATTGGACACGCCTTTCATCCTAAGTGGAGAACGAGCAAACTTCAAAAACCTCAATCTTTCGGGTCCCGCATCTCTTCTTGTGGCCAATGGAGAAGTCAACCTTTCCAAAGGTCTGCTTGACTTCGAGGCTCGCTTGCACCTTTTGGGAAACATACCATTAGTAAGCAAGTTGACTCAATTGGCCGATCCATTGTCTGCTCTGGGCAATATAAAAATCGGCGGTTCCTTTGATGAACCAACATGGAACCTCCAATTTCGCCCTGGAAAGGCACCTCTAGAGGTTCTTTTTCCGGATGGATTACCAGCACCAAGAAAACCAAAGGGAGATTAGAAGCATTTCATTAGACCTCCGCATTCAACAAAAAACGAAGCCATTGACGCAAAAAAGTGCTGAAGGAGCGATGAGAAGTATTCTGATGTTGCGTGGACAAGGTTTTTGGAATTTGGATAAGAACGACTAAACGCGAATCATAGTAACTTTTTATCTAGGAGACATAAGCTTTGGACCTAACCGACCTCAAGGGAATCATTTCTCTCATGCAGCGGACAGACCTTACGGAGTTGGAGATCGAAGTACAAGATCTCAAGCTACGTTTGGCGCGCCCCAATGCCAACAGTCAGGCATCATTAACTCAAATTCCAGTGGCTCATCTGCCGCCAACCCCTGCAGCAACCGAAAAACTGAATCCAAACGAGAATCTGCAGGCAAAAGACAACCAGAATTTATTCAAATCCCCAATGGTTGGAACATTCTACCGAAGACCTGGACCAGAAGAGCC
>JABHOU010000152.1 GCA_018695085.1 Opitutia bacterium
GTTGAAGCAAGATCTCGACTTGACCAAGTCAAGGCTTCCATCCTCGGCGGGAACGGAAAGCTGACGGCCCTCATGAAGGGTATCGCATCCGTACCCAAGGAAGAACGTCCCGCTTTCGGGCAAGCCGTAAACAAAGCCAAGAAACAGATCGAGGCTCTTTTGGCGCAAACCGCGGAAAGTCTGGACAATGCCGAAGATGCCGCGGCACTGGGCAAGACTGCGGACGTCACCTTGCCTCCCTCCGGCAACTACGTCGGCGGCTTGCACCCGCTCACTCAAACGAAGCGACGCATAGCTTCGATCTTTCGCCAAATAGGATTCACGGTAGCCGAGGCTACCGAGGTCGAAACCGAATGGTTCTGCTTCGATGCCCTCAACACGCCCGAAGACCACCCCGCCAGAGACGAGCAAGATACGCTCTATTTCCCCAAGGAATCTCGCTTCGGAAACGTCTCCAGGAAAAGCGACGAGGCCTATGTGCTCCGAACGCACACCTCCTCCGTGCAAATCCGAACCATGCTCAAGGAAAAGCCCCCGATTCGAGTGATTGCACCCGGTCGATGCTTTCGCCGTGACACCGTAGACGCCACCCACAGCGCAAACTTCCACCAAGTCGAGGGTCTATACGTCGACAAAAAGGTTACCATACGCGATCTCAAGGCCGTACTGGACCATCTTCTCAGGGAACTATTCGGCAAGGAGGTGAAGACTCGTCTGCGACCTAGTTTCTTTCCTTTCACCGAACCCAGTTTCGAGGTCGACTTGTATTCCAGCAACCTCGGTCGCCTAAGCAACAAATGGATCGAGATAATGGGCTGCGGCATGGTCGATCCAAAAGTGTTCGACAATGTCGACATCGATTCCAAGAACTGGAGCGGATTCGCGTTTGGTCTCGGCATCGAGCGCGTGGCCATGATGCTGCACGGCATAGACGACATACGCCACTTCTACCAAAACGACTTGCGGTTCCTGTCGCAGTTCTAGAGGACCATGAAAGTCAGCATAGAATGGCTCAAGGAGTACGTCGAGGTGGATGCCTCGACGGAGGAACTCGTGGACGTTTTCCCGATGCTCGGCATGGAAGTGGAAGGCGTCGAGGGCGGAGGGCCCGCGGACATGGACAAGGTGGTCGTGGGCGAAGTGATGACCCGCAATCCTCATCCCGAGGCCGATCGCCTGAGCGTTTGCACGGTAAACGTCGGGGAAGGACAACCCGAAGCCAGCATCGTATGCGGCGCCTCCAACTTTCAACCGGGAGATCGCGTGCCCGTGGCTCTTCCCGGAGCAAAACTGCCGGGTGGCTTCAAGATTAAGAAGTCGAAGTTGCGGGGGGTTACCTCCGAAGGCATGATGTGCAGCGCCAAGGAATTGAACTTGGGCGATGACCACGACGGACTTCTCGTACTTGCCCATCGCCCTGACGTTGGCATACCGATCAAGGAAGCGTTCGCCGACACCGACGTCACTTTTGACCTAGAGCTCACCGCTAACCGAGGGGACTGCCTGAGCCACCTCGGCGTGGCCCGAGAATTGGCGGCCCGCTATGGTCGTGAAATTCGATTCCCCGAGGCAAAATCGGATGTTCCGACCGTATTCGAGCCATCCGCCGACAACCTGCTAAGCAAGGTTTCCATCGAGTCCGAAAATTGCAAATTGTATCTCGCATGGGCCATCAAGGGCTTGAAGGTCGGACCGAGTCCGGAATGGATGAAACGACGCCTCGAAGCCATCGGCCTTCGCCCCATCAACAACGTAGTGGACGTCACCAACTACGTTCTCATGGAAACGGGAAACCCGCTTCACGCTTTCGACGCCAAGAAAATAGCCGGCGACGAAATTCGGATACGCAACGCAACCGAGGGAGAAGCAATCAAGACCTTGGACGAGGTCGATCGTAAGCTGGACGAATCCATGATGGTGATCGCGGACGCGGAAAAGCCATTGGTCATAGCCGGCGTTATGGGCAGCGTGGATGCCGAGGTGGACGAGAACACCACCGATATTGTTTTGGAAGCCGCATGGTTCTCTCCCGGAAATGTTCGGGCCACGGCTCGAAAGCTCAACTTGAGCACGGATAGTTCCTATCGCTTCGCCCGAGACGTGGATCCTCAACTGACGCGCTATTCGGCACAGCGAGCCATCGACTTGATCCTCGAGACTGCCGGTGGCGAACTCGTCTCCGAGGAAGTCAAAGTGGGGGATTCTCCACGGGGAGACCGCACAATAGAAATCGCACCAGATTTTGTTCGTTCGACCTGCGGTTACGAAGTTACCGACGAACAACTAGCGGATGCGTGGGGCCGACTCGGGTTCAGCATCGAAAAGGGTGAACAGTGGAAGGTCATGGTACCTAGTTTTCGGGCTGAGGTGGATCGACCGATCGATCTGGTCGAGGAATTTGTTCGGATTCACGGAACAACCGAGATCCCCGAGGCAAGAGTGGTTTGCGAAGCCGTTTCTCGTCACGATGCCGCCCAATTCACCTTTTCTGAAAAAGCGGCCGATGCTCTAGTCGGTCAAGGTTTTCGCGAATGTTGCCATTACAGCTTGCGAGACGGAAAGGAAATCGAGGCATGGTCCGACCAAGCCACCGTCGAGGCCCTTACCCTCGCCAATCCACTAACCGCCGAGCACACTCATCTTCGAGCTTCCCTGCTTCCGGGCCTATTGGAAACGCTCGCCCACAACCAGCGCAACCACAATGACCTGCGTCGAGTGTTCGAGGTGGGGCGAGTCCTACGACCGGGTCCCAAAGGAACGACCGAGCTGCAAAGCGTGGCCTTCGCCATATTGACGAAACCCATTGCTCGTGAATGGGATGCCGAGCTTGCTCCCGATTTCCACGAGGCCAAACTCCTTGCGAATCGCCTTCTCGCGGCAACGGGAATAACGATGCCGAAAGGTGGCCTCCGATCCCTTGAAGACTCTTCTGCATGGCAGCAAGGTCATGCCGCCTCCGCAGGCGACGTGCACCAAAACCGGGTCCAACTAACCGTAGGGTTCTGCAAACTGTGCTTGTCTCGAGAGA
>JABHOU010000140.1 GCA_018695085.1 Opitutia bacterium
CCGGGAAGTTGTTGCTGATGATTCTGCGTCCTCCCCGTTGCGGGCCGCGGCGGTCGGATTGCTTGCCCGACAGCCCGAAAGCTTGGCAGCGGACAAGCGCCGTCTGGCTGATCTTTTGACCCCACGGGTGGCGAGCGAGATCAAGTTGGCCGCCGTGCAGACGCTGGTCAGGGTGGGGGACGACGGGCTACCCGATACCTTGCTCAAGGGCTGGCCCGGTTATCTCCCGCAGGAACGCTCCCGGGTCCTCGATACCCTGCTGCAGCGCAAGGAGTGGACTCGCACCTGTTTGGAAGCAATTGAGCAAGGCGCAGTGGGTCGGGGCGATCTCGATGCCGCCCGCCGTCAACTGCTGCTCAAGCATACGGATCCATCCATTCGGAAAACTGCGGCTCGCATACTGAATTCCGGGCCCTGGAAAGGGCGGCGGGAACAGATCGAGGCTTACCGCTCCGCATTGAAATTACGCGCGGACGAAAAGCGGGGTAGGGCCGTGTTCGATAAACTGTGCGCAGTCTGCCATCTCCCCCCGAAAGGACAACCCATGAACGGCCCCGATCTGCGCTCCATCACCGACCGGACCAAGACGGGTCTTTTCAGCTCGATCCTGGACCCCAATCAGACGGTCGATGCCTCCTATGCCGGCTATTCCGTTACTCTTGCCGATGGCTCTGCCCTCTACGGGCGTGTGTTGTCCGAGACTTCAAATAATCTGGTTGTTCGCCTTCTTGACGGCAGCGACCGGCAACTGCTCCGTCGCGAAATCAAAACCCTCCGGAACAGTGGTCTTTCCCTCATGCCGGAGGGCCTCGAGGCAGGGATGAATCACCAGGAACTCGCGGACCTCATACGTTTCGTGCAGACATTCGAGCGGGACGACAAATAATGCCCCGGTTTTTTGTCGCTAGCCTTCAAAGACACATTTCTTTTTGAGAAAGGGTTTGATTGTAATCATTGGGGATATTCCTACTGTAATCACCGATAATCACTTACAGTATGACCACTTGGTTTAGGTTTCTTACGATTTTAATCTCCCTCTTTATTTTGTGTGGGGGAGGGCTTTGGGCTGCTCCGTTTGTCATGCCCGAAAAGATGGAGGATCTGATGGCGAACTACTGTTTCGATTGCCATGACGATGAGATCAAGAAGGGTGAGGTCCGGTTGGATAACTTGTCGACTTTGGCTCTGAAAGACCGGTTGGATTTGTTAAACCGGGTGCAGGAGCAAATTTTCATCAAGGAAATGCCCCCTCGAAAAAAGAAAGCTCAGCCCAACGATACGGAGCGGGAGCAGTTACATGACTGGATGACCGCGGAGCTTCGTAAGCACAAGGCCTCCAGGTTTGTGGAAAAACTGCGTTACCCCAGCTACGGAAATTACGTCGATCATGAAAAACTCTTCAGCGGGGAGATTACGGACAAACCGTTCTCACCTGCCCGGAGGTGGTTGGTCAGTCCGAGGATTTTTCACGAAAGGGTGATGAGCGTTCTGCGCTTGAGCGATCATGAGAAAAGAGGATTTTCGACCCGCCAGTTTGGCGGAGTGAAGAACCCTTTCTTGCTGCCCGATCGTTCGGGGGTTCGTGATTATGACGTAACGACCTTGGATGGCGGACATTTGTTGGTGATGTTGGGCAATGCCAAATGGATAGCGGGCAAACAAATCTTTGCCGCCCGTCTGAAGACTCCGCAAAAAGAGGAGCTGCTCAAAGGCTTGAGCAGCAAGGACCGATGGTATCCCAAAATCACGCCCGAGGCCTTCGAGAGAATCGTCCTTAAGACAGAGCCCCCGACGGAGGAGGAAATGAACACTGCGGTGGAAGAGCAGTTCGATTGCGTTTTGATGCGCAAACCGACGGAGGAGGAGCTTGCCAAATACGTCGAACTGTTGCGGTCCTCAATTAAACTAGCGGGAAATTCGGAAGGGTTGCGACAAATGCTCTTCGCCGTCTTGTTGGAGTCCGATTTTCTCTATCGCTTGGAATTGGGAGGTGGCGAACCCGACGAATTCGGGCGGCGCAAACTCACAGCCCAAGAAGGCAGCTTGGCCATCGCTTACGCTTTGGGAGACCGCAGCCCCGACCCCGAATTATTCCAAGCCGCCAAAGAGGGCCGTCTCGAATCCAAGGAAGACTACCGTCGTGAAGTGAAGCGTCTGCTGGCAGACCAAAACTATTACAAAGGCCCCGTAGACCATAAGATCAGCGGGAAGAACATGCGCTCCCACGAAACGTCGCACCCCAAGATCGTCCGCTTCTTTCGTGAATTCTTCGGGTATCCGAAAGCAGCCAAGATTTTCAAGGATATTGAGCGCAGCGACGGTTACTACCAGAACCCCGGACGCGGCACCTTGGGCACCCCCGGGTTCCTGATCAAGGAAGCCGACCGCGTGGTGGATTGGTACCTGAAGAAGGACGAGAAGGTTTTCGAAAACCTCCTGACCACCGAAGAGTTTTTCGTTTACCACGACAAAGACAACGAAACGGGTCGTAAGATCATTGCAGAATGGACGGAAGCCTATGAAAGGCTCAAGGACACGGACTGGAAGGAAAACCCTGAGAAGGTCATTGAGGAGAATCTGGATTTTCTAAGCGCCAAGAAATCCGTTCGTGTTTCGGGTACGAAATCCAAGCGCGAATTTATGCGCCACATGCATTTCTGGGGGGAAACGATCGGCAAGGGCCGCACGCCGTTTACGACACCTTCTTTTGCTCATGGCTACACCTACAACCATTCGGTGTTTTACAACCTGCCACCCACGCCAAATCCTTTCCGTTACGGGGGAGTGGAGAACAAAAACCACAAGGGCCTGGACGACGTCGAGTTCTGGGATTACCCAGTCGAGCAACCTTTCGATCTTTCGCATCGGAAAGGTTTGCTTACTCACCCCGCCTGGTTGATCGCGCACTCCTCCAATTTTCATACCGATCCGATCAAGCGCGGACGTTGGATCCGTGAAAAGCTTCTCGCCGGAAGCGTACCCGACGTGCCCATCACCGTTGACGCCCAAGTACCCGAGGATCCTCACAAGACGCTTCGCGAACGGGTCGAGTCGGTTACCGGACAAGCCGAATGCCGGAAATGCCATGAGCGCATGAACCCGCTGGGTTTTCCATTCGAGGTATTCGATGACTTCGGGCGCTACCGCATCGAGGAGCCCTTGGAATACGAGGAACAGCTCGTGGCCAAGGCAAAGAAGAAAAACGGAGCCAACCTTTACAAAACCAAATCCGTACGCACCTCGGGAGCGTTGCGGGGCACAGGTGATTCGAATTTGGACGGCGAAGTCTCCGACCCCTTTGATCTGATCGACCGGTTGGCCAAGTCGGTCCGTGTCCGCCAATCGATCATCCGCCATGCGTTCCGTTTTTACATGGGACGAAACGAAATGATGTCCGACTCGCAGACCCTCATGGATGCCGATCAGGCTTATCTCCGGAGCGGAGGAAGTTTCAAAGAGGTCATTATTTCCCTTTTAACCTCCGACTCCTTCAGGTACCGTAAATAATCCAACATTCACCATGAATACGCGCAGAGATTTCCTTAAGCAATCCCTCTTGGGAGCGGGCGCCCTGGCGTTTGCAAATAGTTCATCCTTGGCTGCCCAACCGGGCAAGCCTCCCATGCGCTTCATTTTCATGCACCGGGGCAACGGTCTTTGGCCCCGCGTAATGGTGCCGCCTGGTCTGGATGAGAAAACCCTCGAAAAGGAAAAGCGCAAGGAGCCCTTCCAGCTCGACCTCGATTCGCACGACCTTCCCGGATGGATGGATCCACTCTCCGCCCACAAGGAAAACCTCACCATCCTACAAGGGCTCTCCGGCAAGATGTGCACGACGGGCCATCATTCCTGGTGTTCCTCGTTGGGTGTGTTCAAAGCCAACGAACGTCCCAGTTCCATCAAGTGGGCCACCGTCGACTTCGAATTGGCCAAACTCTTTCCCTCTCCCGCCGAGCATATCGAGCTGGCGTGTTTCCCCCTCGGAGGTGGCAATGCCCGCGGTACCCTGGACGACGTGGCAACCGGTTTTTCGGCCCGTGGTCCGCAGCAACCCAATTATGCCTTCGGTTCGCCGCGTGTCGCCATGGAGGAACTCTTTAAGTCCGTTTCAACCGACCAGTCCGCCAAGACTCAATACCAGTTGGACCGCAAGGTCCTTGAGTTCGTCGCCAAGAACGAAGGCGCCACGGCAGGATCCCTCGGCGGTTTTGAGAAAGCCAAGGTCGGGAATTATGCCGATTCGGTGGAAGCGATCCGCGAACGCAACCGCAAGATCGACGCCATGTCCGACGTCATCCGCCGGCACGTTCCCAAGCTCGATCCGAAATACCTCGACCCCGGCATGACGACCCTGGACCGCCAGCTTGGCCACACCGAGGTATTGCTCGGAGCGCTCATCTCGGGCCTTACCAACGTCGTGGCCTTCACCGTCGACGAGTTGGGTCACCGCTACACGGGGTTACCCGGAATCGAAGGCGAGAAGGTGAACATGCACGACGTCGGTCACAACAAAGTGATCGGCGGTCTCAAGGCGGAGACCATCCGTGAACTGGCCCGTACCCATCACATGTCCCTCGTCGATCGAATCGTGACCCGTCTTAAGAGCGTCCCGGAAGCCGGAGGAACGATGTTCGACAACACCATGATTTTCTATTTCCCCGACGGTGGCGAAACCCACCATTCCCATGGAACCGAGTATCCCTTCGTTGTTCTGGCTGGTGACAACACCAGCGTCGACTTGCGCCGCCAATACGTTCGCTTGCCCAACTACGGACAAGCCGGTCACAGCACCCTCGGAAACTTTTACACCACCTTGCTCAATGCCTACGGCAACCCCATCGAGCACTAC
>JABHOU010000244.1 GCA_018695085.1 Opitutia bacterium
GTGCAACTTGACCAACTGATTCCAGCATCGGAAGGGCAAGGCCGATACCACTGGCCTTAATGAAACGTCGCCGAGACGTAATATCTGTGTGGTGTCGGTTCATTGAGGCTCTTGTTTCTTCAATACTAACCCCGCTTCAGGTTTGCAGAGTTCATTTCTTTTTTTGTTACAGGTTGGTTGGTTAGCTGATTGAATGCCGAGAGTCACATGAATAATCAGTATGGAGTATTATTGCGAGACCAGGTTTATGCTGATATGTTTGCCCGCCCGTGAATCCTTTTTTTACCTTCACTTTTTTTGTAGCCGCCTGCAGCTTTGCAGCGGTTTCGTCCCTTTGGGCGACCAAGCCCAATATCGTGCTGATCCTTGCGGATGACATGGGCTTGGGCGACGTGTCCTGTTATGGGACGGGTGGACTGGTCAAGACGCCGCACCTCGACAAATTGGCCTCGGAGGGACGGCGCTTCCTGGATGCACACACACCGTCCGGGGTTTGCACGCCCACGCGTTACGGACTGCTGACCGGCCGTTATGCCTGGCGAACCCGCCTCAAGTCGCGCGTGCTCCAAGGCTATTCTCCTCCTCTCATTGCTCCCGACCGAGAAACGGTTGCCTCCTTGCTTCGGGCCGAGGGGTATGCCACCGAAATCATCGGCAAGTGGCACCTCGGGCTCGGTTGGCAAAAGAAGGACGGCACTTCGCTCCCCGATGCGCCGGGACATGCCACGCCGAAGGATATTGATATTACCCGCCCCGTTACGGCGGGTCCCACCACCGTCGGCTTTGATCGTTGGTTCGGATGTTCCGCATCCTGGGACATGCCGCCTTATGGATGGTTTGAGAATGATCGTCTGCCCCGGGCCGCCCATTTCGTGAATGCAACCAAGAAGAAAGGCTGGAAAACCCGGCCCGGTTTGCGCGATCCTAAAGTGAATCTTACCGATGCTTTGCCCGCATTCGCCAAGCGGGCCCGCAAGGACGTTCTTTCCTTCGCCGCTGGAGACAAACCATTCTTCCTTTATATTCCGCTCACTTCGCCGCATTCCCCGGTCGTTCCGAACAAGCCGTTCCAGGGAAAGACGAACATTGGTAGCTACGGTGACTTCGTGGTCGAGACCGACTGGGTGGTGGGTCAGGTGATGAAGGCAGTCGACGATGCAAAAATAAAGGACAATACCCTGTTCATTTTTACCACCGACAACGGAGCCGCCCAGTTCAGCCGCAATACAAAGGGCGGTAAAACACACCTTTCCTCCGGACCGTATCGTGGACGCAAAAGGGATAACTGGGAAGGCGGTCATCGCGTCCCCTTCATCGCTCGCTGGCCCGGGGTGGTGGAGCCCAATACCGTATCTTCCGCCGTCCTATGCCTAACCGACCTCACCCGCACTTTGGTGGCCGCCGCAGGGGGCGAAATCACCCGGCCCGACGTGGCCGAGGACAGCTTCAGCTTTCTCCACGCCCTCAAGGACAATCCCGCGGGAAGTGCAGTTCCGGGCAATTTGTTGCGTAGGGAAACCACCGTGCACCATGGAAGCAGCGGAGAGTTCGCCATCCGCATGGGCGACTGGGTCTACCTCCACCACCAGGGATCTGGAGGGAACAATTACCCGAAGGACAAAAAGGGAGCATGGGCACATCCCGGCCAATTGTACGACCTGCGAAAAGATCCCGGGCAAATCACGAATCTATATGCCAAGGAACCGGAACGCGTGAAGTCCATGTTGGCCGCCTTGGTGAAGATCATACGCAAGGGAAGAAGCTTTC
Source organism: Opitutia bacterium (assembly GCA_018695085.1). Classification (GTDB taxonomy): domain Bacteria; phylum Verrucomicrobiota; class Verrucomicrobiia; order Opitutales; family Seribacteraceae. The sequence goes on from JABHOU010000244.1 coordinate 1,768, forward strand.
CCGGCAAACCCCGAAAAAACGATCCCGTGGATGGATGGAAACAAATCGAGGGGTGGGCGGATTAAAATACCTAGTCGGCTTGGCCCTTGGACGAAATTCGAGCGTATCGAATAAAGAACTTTGTAAACACCCGACTCTCTCATGAAACACATCCTGTCTCTTATTGCTCTTTTTAGTCTTGTTTGCGTTCCGGTCCTTGCAGTCGACCGGACTCCCATGAACATTGTGTGGATCGTAATCGAGGATGCGTCTCCGCACGTCGGTTGCTATGGAGAAACGCTCATCAAGACACCGCATATCGACCGCATGGCACGGGAGGGGATTCGTTGTAGCAACGCCTTCGTCACAGCCCCCGTTTGTTCGTCCAGTCGTTCGGCCATGGTCAGTGGCATGTATCAGTCCACCCTCGGAGTACACAACCACCGTAGCCAGACATCGTCCGGCAAAGGTGGTGGGAACGCGGACTACTACGACAGCTACAAGGTACCCAAGTCGGTCAAGTTGATCCCCGAGCTCTTCCGTGATGCCGGGTACTACGTCACAAACAAGAGCAAGACGGATTACAACTTCATCCCGACGAGTAAGCTCTATCATGGCAACGATTGGAAAAAGGCTCCTGCCGGCCAACCCATCTTCGCCCAGTTCCAACTCAGTGGCGGAAAGAACCGCAAGGCGAAAGGCCATGCCGATCCCGCCAAGGTAGTCTTGCCTCCTTATTATCCCGATCATCCCGTCCTTCGTCAGGACTGGGCGAAGTATTTGGATTCCTGGGTCAAGACCGATGAAGAGGTCGGACAAATCCTCGCAGACCTCAAGAAGGGTGGGCGACTGGACTCGACCGCGGTCTTCCTCTGGACGGACCACGGAGTCAGCCACCTCCGGGGCAAACAGTTCCTCTACGAAGAAGGCATACGCGTTCCCATGATCATTCGGTTGCCAAAAAAGCAAAGTGCAGGAACGGTGAGGGACGACCTTGTCGAGCACATCGACGTCGCCGCTTGCTCGCTCAAATTGGCTGGGATCAAAATCCCCGGGAACGTGCAGGGGCGCGACTTGCTGGCTTCGGACTACAAAACCCGTAAATTTGTTTTTGCAGGACGGGACCGCTGTGACGAGACGGTGGATATCCTGCGTTGCGTACGTGATTCCCGCTATAAGTACGTCCGCAACTTCATGTCGCACGTTCCCCATGCCCAACCCAGCCAGTACAAAGACGGCAAGAAGATCATGCAGGTCATTCGCGGCTTGCACAAGGAAGGCAAGCTCAACGAGCAACAGTCACGCCCCTTTGCCCCTCGCCGGCCACCGGAAGAACTCTACGACCTGAAGAGCGACCCGCATGAACTGGTGAACTTAGCTCAGGCACCAAAGTCTCAAGAGCGTTTGGTTGCCATGCGCAAGGTTCTCTACCAGCGCATGACTGAGACACGTGACATGGGCTTGATCCCCGAACCGATCCTCGAGGACGTCGGACGTAAGGCAGGAAACAAGTACCTGGCTTTTCTCGACAATGACCACAGCGGGCAAACGCTGCGATTGATCGAAGTGATCACCGCTGGTGAAGCGAACGAGGGCGCCAAGCTATTGGCCTTTGCAAAATCTCCGGACCCATCGACGCGTTACTGGGTGGCTGTTTGGTTGGGCGTCAACCAGACGGCTGGCGGCAAAGCCACTCTTCTGAAGCTGACCTCTGCTCCCGTGCCCGCAGTTCGCATTGCGGCGGCTCAGGCCTTGTGCAAATTCGGTGAGCTTGGACAACTGAAGCTTCTGGTCGAGCATATCAATGATCCCAACTTGTTGGTCGGCATGTTCGCCCTGCGGGCCATCGAGGAACTCGGTGACGCGGGCAAAGCGCACCGCGAAGCAATCGCCGCGGCCCAGAAGTCGAAATACGAATTTTCCCGACGCATCGCGAGGCGCTTGACCGCCAAGTGGAGATAGCGTTAAGGCTCTTTGATTATGAGACCGTTCCTTCCTTCCCTTTTAGCACTCGTTTGCCTGTTCGTAAGCATCGGAGCGATGGCCAAGGCTACGCCCAACATCGTCTTTATCCTCGCCGACGATCTCGGTGTCGGGGACGTCAACTGCTATGGTGGCAAACGTTGCCTGATCGACACGCCTAACGTCGATGCCTTGGCCACGGGTGGCCTGCGCTTCACCGACGCACACGTCAACGCTTCGATTTGCGGACCCACCCGGCGGGCCTTGATGACCGGTCGATACCCTTGGCGTTTCGGGGCAACGGTCAACAACGGACCCTGGGGCTTTTGCGGTCCCCGTCCCAATACCGAGAAATTCACCCTTGGGAAGCTTTTCAAAAGAGCAGGTTACGGTACCGGGTACGTTGGCAAATGGCACCTCGGCACGACCATGGCCACCTTGGATGGAAAGACGCAGGGTCTGACCAACGTCGATTTCAAGAAACCCCTGACCTACGGGCCCGGGCAATTCAGTTTCGACTACAACTTCATTCTCCCCGGATCGCTTGACATGTATCCCTACGCCTATGCCCGCAACCACGTCTGGCAGGGGAAGATCACCGCCCAAAAGGGATGGAGCGCTTTCAACCGGGTAGGGCCCGCGGAAAAGGATTTCCAAGACCACGAGGTGCTGGAAACTTTCTATGTCGAAGCCGAGTCCTTCATCAAAAAGCAGAAGAAAGAGAAGCCGTTTTTTCTTTTCCTTGCCCTTACGGCCCCGCACACACCGACCAGCCCGGGGATCAAATGGCGGAGTAAGAGCAAGCTCGGGGTCTACGGGGATTTCGTGATGGAGGTCGACCACTCGATCGAACGGGTCATGAATGCATTGAAGGCGAGGGGGCTGGATCAAAATACCTTGGTCTTGTTTTCCTCTGATCACGGACCCGCTCCCTATGCCGGCAATATCCTCGAGGCTACCCCTGCCCAGATCAAAAAGCTGGAAGCCAAGGGTCACTTCCCCAGCGGGCCTCACCGCGGGTACAAATTCTCGCTCTACGAAGGTGGTTTGCGGGTTCCCCTGATTGCTCACTGGCCCAAGGTCATCAAGCCAGGTGGAGTGAGCGACTCATTGGTCGGGCTGAACGATTTCATGGCCACCCTCGCCGAGTTGACGGGCGAGAAACTAGCGGGCCATGAAGCTCCTGACTCGATCAGTTTCGCCAAGCTTTTCAAGCACCCGAAAGGGGAGGGGAGCAGAAAGAACCTCGTCATGCAATCCACCGCTTCCTTTGCCATCCGCGAGGGGAAGTGGAAGCTTTGCTTATGCCCGGGGAGCGGCTCCCTTATGAATTCGGAGAACGGCCGGGGAAACGATCCCATGCCTGCCGTTGCATGGGCTAAGGCATTGGAAAAGATTCCGGGCAAGTTAACCGAATCCGATCTTCTGCAAGCCCCCTTCGTTCAACTGTTCGATCTCTCAGTCGACCTGCACGAGGATCATAACCTGGCCGATAAATACCCGGATCGCGTCAAGCGGATGGTCACCTTGCTAAAAGAGCAGATCGCCAACGGGCGAAGCACGCCTGGCCCGAAATTAAAGAACGACAAGAACGTTCGAATCGTGTATCTCAAGGACAAGCGACTCCCGGAATTCGTCCGCGACCGCATTCATTGATTAACGAGAACTTTTTCCTTATGAACGTTACTACTTTTCTTTGCCGTTTGTTTCCGTGCGCCCTGCTTGCCTTCTTGCCCCTCGGGCTCCAGGCGAACGAGAACTTCGAGATTCTCAAGAACGCCAAGAAGATCGTCTTCTTCGGGGACAGCATCACCTACGGAGGTGAGTACATTATTTTTTTCGAAAGGTGGTTGACGGTCAACCATCCGGAACTCAGTCCAGAGGTGCTCAACCAAGGCATACCCAGTGAGACGGTATCCGGCTTGTCCGAGCCGGGGCATATCAGGCACGGTTTCCCCCGGCCCGACATGCACGAGCGTCTGGACCGTGCCCTGAAGGCCTTGAAGCCCGACCTCATCATCGCCTGCTACGGGATCAATTGCGGCATCTACATGCCCCTCGATGAGGGGCGCTTCACCAAGTACAAGGAGGGCGTGCAACTCCTGAATAAGAAGGCGGAGGCCCAAGGGGCGAAGATCATCTTCATGACCCCTCCCGTCTACGACAGGCCCAGTCCGAAGTTCGATTACGACGACGTCATGACAGCCTATGCCAAGTGGCTGGTCTCGAAACGGAAGGACGGTTGGGAGGTGATCGACTTGCATGCCGTCATGAAGGCGGAGCTCGCCAAGAAGCGGGAGAAGGATCCGAAGTTCAAGTACTCTCGGGATGGTGTCCACCCGGGAGGGGAGGGGCATGAACTGATGGCTCAACAGCTCATCGACTTCTTTGCCGTCAAGCCGCCCCTCAAAGATCCGCACCCGAATGCCTACGGTCGCATGATGATGTTCCTGCGCGAACGCATGCGGGCAAAACGGGATGCCTGGCTGACCGAGATCGGACACAAGCGACCGATGCGTAAGGGCAAACCTTTGGCGGAAGCCAGCAAGATTGCGGACGAGAACACCGAGCGCATCAAGCAAAACCTCGAAACCATCCTCAAGCAAGCCAAGTAAACCTGATTTAATTCCAATCCATGAAAACATCCTGTCTTCTGCTCTCCGTCCTCCTCGCCATTCCATGCCTAGCCTTCGGGGCCAAGGACAAGCCGAATGTCTTGCTCCTCTCGATCGACGATTTGAACGATTGGGTCGGTTGCCTCGGCGGACACCCCCAAGCCAAGACCCCCAACATCGACCGGTTGGCCAAAATGGGCACCCTGTTTGCCAACGGACATTGCCAGTCTCCGGTTTGCAACCCATCGCGGGCCAGCATGATGACCGGACGCTACCCGCACACTACGGGGATTTACTTTCTCAGCCCGGATTTGGAAGCGGCTCCCGTCCTCAAGGACGTCCAGACCCTGCCCGAAGTGTTTGCCGACAATGGGTACAAGACATTGGCGGCGGGCAAAATCTTCCACCGGGGAGACAAGCGCTTTTTTCAGGAATACCTACCGACGGGCGGGTTTGGTCCTCGCCCCAAGAAAAAGATTTCTCAGCCTCACGGCCACCCCTTATGGGATTGGGGGGTGTTTCCCGATGATGACGACCTGATGCCCGACATGAAATGCGCCAAGTGGGCGGTCGAGCAGTTAAAGAAGAAACACGACAAGCCCTTCTTCATGGGGGTCGGGTTTTACCGGCCTCACGTCCCGATGTATGCCTCGCAAAAATGGTTCGACATGCATCCCAAGGAAAAAATCCAGTTGCCTCTGATTCAGAAAAACGACCGCAAGGACTTGAGCCAATACGCGATCGATCTGACCAATTTGAAGCATGTTTCCCCCACCCACAAATGGGTCAAGGGAGCGGGCCAATGGCAACACGCCGTGCAGTCCTACCTTGCATCGGTGACCTTTGCCGATCATTGTCTGGGACTCGTGCTCGATGCTCTCGAGTCAAGTGACTATGGGGACAATACGATCATCGCCCTTTTTTCCGATCACGGATTTCATCTCGGAGAAAAGGAACGCTGGGCCAAGCGTTCCCTCTGGGAGGATGGGACCCGGGTGCCCATCATCGTCTCGGCGCCCGGTCATAAAGCAGGCCAGAAGACCAATCGACCTGCGGAGCTGTTGGATGTGTTTCCAACCTTGATTGAATTGGTAGGTTTGCCAAAAGATGAAACTCAGGAAGGGCAGAGTCTCGTTCCTCTCATGAAGGATCCGAAGAAGGTGTGGAATCATCCCGCCATCACCAGTTTCGGACTCGGAAATTACTCTGTGCGCAGCACCCGCTACCGCTTTATCCAGTACTTCGATGGATCGAGGGAGCTCTACGATCTGAGCAAAGACCCCCACGAATGGAAGAACCTGGCCGCCGACCCGAAAAACAAATCGATCATCGAGGAGCACGCGGCCCACTTGCCCAGGAAGCAACACCCCATCCTTCCGGGCAGTTCGACCGGGCATGCGGCCTACGGGGCGGCCAACGCCAAAATCAAGAAAGATTGATCCTAGGCCGAAGACCTCTTTAAATAAATCGTATGAGCAAGATCCGAATCCGAACCATCTGGTTTCTGGCCATTGCGGTTCAGTTTCCTTTGGTCCTTTCGGCAAAAGCTGCCGCTCCATCCGGCTTCGAACAAAAGATCAAGCCTTTCCTGAAAGAGAACTGCATTCGTTGTCACGGTGAGAAAAAGCAAAAGGGCAAGCTGGCTCTCCACAATGCGCCGGTTGATTTTGCAACTGCCGAGACTTCCGACTTGTGGCTTGAGATCCTTGCCCAACTGACGGCCGCTGACATGCCCCCGCCTGACGAGGAATCGCAGCCGACTGATTCGCAGCGCAATGCGGTGATCGAATGGATCGACCGCCAGTTGCTGACGGCGGGCTCGGGTGAAACTTATCGTAAAAAGCTGCTCGCACCCGAATATGGCAACTGGGTGAACCACGAAAAGCTCTTCTCGGGTGAAATCAAAACACCGCCTTTTTCACCCTCCCGGCTCTGGCGTTTCAGTACAGAGATTTTTGCCCACAAGGGCTTTGGTAAGGCGAAGAGCCCCTTCAGTTACGTGACCTCGGAGCGTGGGATCCGCGATTACGCGGCGCTATCGTTAGCGGATCAAAGCACCGTTCAGATGACGATGATTGTGGCCGATTCGTTTCTTGCAGACCGGCAAAGACGCGGCGATTTCAAGGATTTTGCGGAGGATAAGCCGTTGCCTGAGGAGCAAGTGCTTATGGAGGTGATCGGGCGGGAGCATATTCGGGTGATCGGACGCTACCCGAACAAGGAAGAGGAGGAGAAATACCTCACCTTTCTCAAACAGAGCATCAAAACCGGCGGCAGCCTGGACGGATTCAAAACGACGATCAAAGCGATGTTCCTGAGTCCGGAATCGATCTACCGGATGGAATTCGGCCTAGGTGAGGTGGACGAACACGGACGCCGGCATTTGTCACCGGAGGAGCTGGCCCATGCTATTGCCTATGCCTTGACGGATCACAAACCAGAAAACCATTCGTTCATTCGAGACGCATTGCAAAAGGGTAAACTGAAAACCAAGGAGGACGTGACCCGTCTCGTTCGGCAATTGCTCGATGAGCAACTCTTGACGGGGCACTGGAACCGGAAGGATCTACCCCGGATCATGCGGTTCTTTGACGAGTTTTTTGGCTTCCACCGGGCCGGAACGGTCTTCAAGGACAACGACCGACGGGGTGCGGAAAAGATTAACCAGTGGAACACCGATATGCTCATCCACGATGCGCGCATGCTCATTGAACATGTGCTGAAGAAGGACAAGGGCGTCATCGCCGAGCTGTTGACCACGAATGAGTATTTCATCGCTCATCCGGGCGACAACGAGTATGCCCGAGAGCATTACGAGAAGAAAGTAGCCGAGATCATGGATCCGGGATTTGTCGAAGCCCGTGTTGAACTCAAGAGAAATCAGATCAAGCGGGATTTCAATTTTGAAAATATGCCGGAAAAGGCCGAGAAAGCGTTGGTTGCTGCCCGAAGGGATGCGGAGAAAACGGTTGCTATGTATAAGGCGACTCTGGACAAGGGGATGCATCGTCATCCTGGTTTTCCTTTCGAGGGCAAAAGGCGCGGTATTGGGGATCTCCTTTATATCGAGCCCTACAACTTGCCAAGCAACGGTCGTCATGGGGAACAAAAGTGGGATTGGCCCATCGAGCAACCCTTGAAGATGCCCAAGGAGGAAAGGTCCGGCTTGCTGACGCATCCGGCGTGGTTGACGGCTTATTCGTTGAATGAGGATAACGATCCTATTCATCGCGGCATCTGGGTATATGAGAGGCTGCTGGCCGGGGTGCTTGGCGACGTTCCGCCTGACGTCGACGCGGCCGTGCCAACCGATCCCCACAAAACGCTCAGAGAACGTATGGAGCCACTGCGGAGCGAACGATGCTGGAAGTGCCACCGCAAGGTGAATCCGCTCGGAGAAGCCTTCGAGGTCTTTGATGATTGGGGCCGCTACCGAACCCTTCACTACTTTGACGAGAACGGTGAAATCTACCTGCGTCGCGACAACCAGTTCGACCGCAAACTCAAGGAGGGCAAACTGACGACCCGCAAGGTCGACGCGTCCGGAGAAATTGCATTCTCGGGCGATCCGCAGATCGATGGCAAAGTAAAGGATGCGGTCGAAATGATGCAGCGCCTGGGGCGTTCGGACCGGGTCCGTCAGTCCTTCATCCGGCATTTGTTCCGCTATTTCATGGCTCGCAACGAGATGCTAAGCGATTCAAAAACCTTGATCGAAGCTGAAAAAGCCTATGTAAATAATGGAGGTAGCTTCAAAGCGCTCGTAGTATCATTACTCAGTTCCGATTCCTTTCTATACAGAAGATAATCATCCTTTTTATGATTTACAAAAGACGTCAATTTTTTCGGAACCTCTCTGTTGGAGGAAGCGCTTTGGCCTTGGCCCCCTTTCTCCAATCCGTCCGTGTTCATGGAGCCGGGAACGAGGCCGCCTTGCCCAAGCGTTTCGTCTTTGTTGTCAAATCCTCCGGCATCGACAAGTTCAACCTCGTACCCGAGGGTCTCGAAAATCACTTCGTCAATCCGGACGACGGAAAGAAACTGGGGAATCGGGGACGACGGGAAGGACCACTCGTAGATGTCGCGCTGGCGGATCACAAGCTACCGGAAAAACTGGCCGCTCTGGAAACTTTCAAGGACCGCCTGACGGTCATTCAAAGTTTGTCCGGGGTGGGCTTCCGGGGAAATCATACCAA
>JABHOU010000351.1 GCA_018695085.1 Opitutia bacterium
GATATCAAGAATTGCCGGATGTTTCTAAAGGGTGGGAACTTGCTCGTGTCCATGCCCTCGGACAAGATCGCGGTGGAGGAAAATGCAAAGCATCCCGCCCTGCCTTTCTACCAAATGCATTCCATTGATCTGTTCACTGGAAAGGATGTCTGGGTCTCGCCCGTATTGCTTCATCATGCGACTCAATATTCCTTGGGCAAGTGGAAAGGAGAAACCGTAATCGTGGCCTCCATGATCGATCTTTCCCACTGGAAATTCAAGCAAGGGCGCAAGGGATACCTGCTTTCGCTTGCCGATGGCAAACCCATACTCACCTTTGATCTGCCCCCGGCGATCCCTCATCAGAAAAATCATCTTTTGCTGGGTAAGTTTCTCGTCACTGCGAATGCGAAAAAAGAGACCAAGTTTCAACTTGTCGATCCAGAGAACTCCAAGGTGGCCGCCGAGTTTTCCTTCGAGAAACCCGACCGTTATTTCGGCTGGAACGGGAAGGAGTATGCGGAAGCGGATTTTGTTCCCGAATACGTTGACCGAACGCTAAAGGGCAAAGGTCAACCCACGCCCTCGACGGTTCATGCATTCGAAGGGCGCATCTACTTTTGGCGCTACGACAGCGGAGACATTGGCTGCATAGATGTTAAAACCGGCCAGTCGGTATTGGTCGAGGCTCCGATCCAGGTATTGGCCGACAAGACCGTGTGGAACAAGGCCGACTTTCGCTTCACCACGGGAATCCGTAATTCGCGCGACCAGATCGTGAACAAGCGGGTGGGCTCGGTGCGGGGCATACAACGCGGAGGGTTTGGCCACACCAACCCGGCTTGGCCGATTCGCCATGGGGACAAACTCTATTGGCAAGGCGGCGCCGGCGTGCTCTACCTCATCGACTTGACCAAGGCCTTTTCACCCGATGCCTTGAGTTGGGTGGCAACGGATCCCGTGGGCGCATCATGGACCTTCGGCACGCCCGCCATCGACAAGACGGGCATCTACATCCGTTCGCAAAGAGACTTGGTCAGGCTTACTCATTGAGTCTTTTTTGCTCTATGAATGGAATATCCATGGATTTTTATTCTATTCTGATTACCCTCATTTTGCCCCTTTGCGCGTTTGCCGGCATTGGGTGGGGTGGATACTTGCTATTGCACAGGCAAGAGGATGGTTCCCGCTTGCTGACCCGGGGGAAATCGACGATGCTTTGCCTGCTTGTACCGGGAGCCATTAATTTGGTTCTGTTTTATTCTCTGGCCGTTCACATGCACGAATCCTTGGGCAATTTCCCTGAGGTTATCGGGGACAGAGGATTTCCTCCCAACTTGAAATTGCACGGGGATTGGGCACTTGGTTATTTTGGCTACCTTTTCTTTTTCAGCCTTTTTATTTGGCCTTTGTTGGTCCTTCTCTCAGCAAAGATCAAGGGCATTCAATCTTTTGCCGGACAGGTTAGCGCAGTGGGAATTTCCTTTTGGGTTTCCTTCGTCCTGACCTTTCTGGCCCCTAAGGATTTTATCTATTGGTGATGGGATTGAAGGCTCTCTAAGCAAGCAATTCCTTGACCACCCGGGAGGGGTCCACCCCGGTTAGTCCCAAGTCGAGTCCCTTGAACTTGTACTTGAACCGGTGGTGATCGATGCCGAGTAGATGAAGGACGGTGGCGTGCAGGTCGCGCACGTGAACGACGTCCTCCGCCACGTGATAACCGAATTCATCAGTCGCTCCGTAGGTAATGCCCGATTTCAGTCCGCCTCCCGCCATCCACATGGTGAAGCCGTGAGGGTGATGGTCGCGCCCATAGGTTTTTCCGGACACTTGGGCGACCGGGGTGCGCCCGAATTCACCCCCCCAGATCACCAGCGTGCCCTCCAGCAGTCCGCGCTGTTTCAAATCCTTGATCAAGGCTGCGATGGGGCGGTCGACTCCCCGGCATTGCCTGACGTGTTGTTTTTCGATGTCTGTATGGGAATCCCATCCACGGTCGTACAGTTGAACGAAGCGGACGTCCCGTTCGATCAGGCGCCTGGCGAGTAGGCAATTGTTGGCAAAAGACGATGTAACGGGGTTTGCTCCGTATGCCTCGAGTGTCTTGGGTGATTCTTTTGTCAGGTCCGTAAGTTCGGGTACGCTGGACTGCATCCGGTAAGCCATTTCATAGGACGCGATACGGGAGAGGATTTCCGGATCGTTCACTTCCTCGTGGTGTCGCCGGTTCATCCAACTCATCAAATCGAGTTGTTTGCGCCTGCGTTCGGATGATATTCCATCGGGGTTGCTCAGGTAGAGCACGGGTTCGGGGCCTTTGAGGAACGGAACGCCCTGATGCTTGGATTCGAGGAATCCATTCCCCCAAAAGCTTTGCAATAGTGGTTGCGAACCTTTTGTCGGGCCTGAGGTCAGGACAATGTAGTTAGGCAGGTCCTTGTTCTCCGAACCCAAGCCATAGGAAAGCCAGGCACCCATGGTTGGCCGCCCAAACAACTGCGTGCCGCAATTCATCATGTTTACGCCTGGGTCATGAACGTTGGTCGTGGTCTTCATCGAGCGGATCACGGTCAGGTCATCCGCAATCTCAGAAAGTTTGGGCATGAGCTCGGAAATGACTGTCCCGGATTTGCCATGCTTTGAAAATTCGTAGGGTGATCCCTTGAGGGCGGGCAATCCCCGGATAAGTGCGAAATTTTGATGGTCCTGGAGCAGATGGGGCGGGATTTTCTTGCCGTCCATTTCCTTGAGCAGGGGCTTGGGGTCGAACAAGTCGACGTGGGACGGGCCGCCTGCCATGAAGAGAAAGATTACTCTTTTGACCCTAGGCTTGTAATGGAGCTTCCGGATTGCTCTACCGTGTTCGTTTAGCCCTGGCTTCTTGATCTCTCCCTGTAGCATATCCGCCAGTGCGATCGCACCCAGTCCCATGGCCGAGTTTCTGAGGAAAGTCCGGCGGGACAATGAGTCGAAGAGTGAAGGGGCGCTCATGGGCGGGTAATGGTTTCGTCGAGGTTTAACAATACGCTGCAGGCCAAGGTCCAGGCTGCCAACTCCTGATTGTCGGCAATTTGCCTGGCAGCCTGATCGTCTTTGCCCAAGTCCTTTTCTTGTTGGTCAATGAAGATCAGGAACTTCTTTTTTTCGTCCTGTTTGGGCGACCGGCCCAAGGTAAGGCGGAAGGCCCTGCCCAATCTTTTTTCAGGATCCGTCTTTACCTCCTTGAACAAACGCCTGGCAAACGCAGAGGCCGTTTCGGAAAAGATAGGATCGTTCATCAGGGCCAGGGCTTGTGTGGGTACGTTCGAGACGTTTCTGCGAACCACGCAATTTTCACGGGCCGGAGCATTCAGCAATTCCAAGGTCGGATGCAAGGCCATACGTCGCCAATAGGTGTACATCGTGCGCCGGTGACGATCTTCCTCCGCGCTTAGCTTCCATTTTCCAGGCAATACTCGCTGTTCCCAATAGTCGGGCTTTTGCACGGGGAATACTGGGGGCCCTCCGGATTTTCGATTCAAAAGCCCGCTGATTGAGAGCGCTTGATCGCGGATTTGCTCGGCGGGCAAACGGACGCGGGGCATGTGGGCGAGCCAAAGATTTTCGGGGTCCGATTTACGAACCTCGGTCAATATGCGGGCGGATTGCCGATAAGTGGCAGAGGTGACGATCAACCGGTGCATGCGCTTCATGTCCCACCCGCTCTCGACGAACTCGACCGCCAACCAGTCGAGCAACTCCGGATGGCTTGGAGGCGTGCCCTGCGCTCCGAAATCATCCGGGGTGCGCACCAAGCCATGCCCGAAATAGCTTTGCCAAAAGCGGTTCACCACCACTCGGGCAACCAGAGGGTTCTTGCCTCCCACCAACCAACGGGCAAATTCAAGGCGGTTTCCCGGCTGGAAGCTCTTGGGGACACCGAACAATTCCGGAACGGCCGGGGAAACTTGATCTCCCTTGTCCAGAAAACTACCGCGAACGTGAATGAAGGTATCGCGGGGCTTTGCCAGCTCACGCATCACGGGCACGGCATCCACTACCTTTGGGGCACCCTTTTGATCATCCAGTTTACGAAGCTTGGCCTGCAGGTCGGCGACCTGCTTGCCAGCAGCTCCAATAGTGAGTTGATCCCCCACGGCTTGGTCGCTCAACCGAACGTCGCTCAGTTCACCCTCGAAGCGGTAGGCATTCGCCTTTGGGCTGCTGTTGTACCCCGAGCCAATGGCAAGAGGCCGACTGGACTTAGCAATGAAAGACGGTGGAGCTCCGCTTGTCTTGGCCGCCTTGTCCTCGATGCCATCGACAAACAGGCGAACGGATTTGCCGGCTACAAACTCGACCGCCACGACGTGTTCCTTGCCATCATTGACCGGCTGGCTTCCGTACACCGTGACACCATGGAAGGATTCGGCCCGCGAGGACACCCAAAAGAACAAGTGCCCGGGCACACTGCTCTTGTCTCCTTCCCCACCGATGCCAAAGACGTAGCCGCGCTGCTTGCCCCGCCAGTCGTACTTCGACACCAAATCGGCCACGGGTTGCTTGGTGCGAATCTTCGCTGAAATAGTGAGATCGCCCGTGAGTGAATACTTTTGCGGATCGTCCAAGACAGCTGGCCCTTCCCATTTGCCGACGACGTTTACGTCCTTGATCGAGGAAGGTTTCGGCATGGCTTTGCGGGCAAGAGCAAGCTCGTCTTCCAGTCGCTTGCGTTCGGAGACCTTGGAAGGGTCCTGCTTGGGGAGCGGAAGCTTGTACTTCATGGTGGGCCCACCTTGGCCATGACCCGAACCGCTGTGCTCGACGTTGTTGAAGATCGCGAGGATGGAATAGTAGTCGCGCTGGGTGATGGGATCGAACTTGTGATCATGGCATTCGGCGCAATCCAAGGTGAGCCCCAGCCAGACGCGCCCGATCGTATTCACACGATCAATGACTCCCTTGATGCGGTATTCCTCCACCGGGTAGGTCTGTCCTCTGGCTTGCGGAGCATTGCGGTGAAATCCCGTGGCCAAGCGCTGCTCGGCGGTTGCCTCGGGCAACATATCACCCGCCAATTGCTCGATGGTGAACTGGTCGAAGGGCTGGTTCCGGTCAAGGGCCCGCACCACCCAGTCGCGCCACGGCCAAATCTTGCGCGTCTTGTCGTCGGCAAACCCCCGGGTGTCGGCGTAACGGGCCAAATCCAACCAGTCCTGGGCGCGTCGCTCCGCATAGGCGGTAGTATTCATCAAGCGGTCGATCACGCGCTGGTAGGCTCCTTCCTTGTTGTCCCGCAAGAAGGCATCGACCTCCTCCGGCGTGGGAGGCAACCCGGTGAGGTCGAGGGTTGCCCGGCGAATCAGGGTTTCCCGGTTTGCCGGATTGGATGGGATGAGTTCTTTTTCTTCCATCCGTTTGAACACGAAGGAGTCGATCGGGTTTTTGACTTTCGCGTCATGCCGGGAATTCGGGGGCTTGGGGCTTTTCGGTTGTTCGAATGACCAATGTTTCTCGTATTTGGCTCCTTCGGCAATCCAACGGACGAGAATTTTCTTTTCCGCAGAACTCAAAGACTTGCGGAATTTGGGCGGAGGCATGAACTCGTCCTCGTCGTCACTCTCTATCCGGAAAACCAGTTCGCTCAACTCGGGTTTTCCCGGGACAATGGCAGCTCCTACCTCATTCGTCCCGAGGGCCGATTCCCTTTTGTCCAAGCGCAACTTCGCCTTACGCGAATGAGCATCAGGCCCATGACAGGCATAGCAATGGTCAGACAGAATCGGGCGTACGTCCTGGTTGAACTGTAAAGCCTCGCCTCGGCTAAGATCCTCAGCCGAGGCATAGTAAAACCCTCCATTAGCCAAGACGACAAGGACGAACGCTCGCAAGATCAAGGTATCTTTCATTGGAGGCAAACCATCGAGAAAAGTAAACTAAACCCATTCGTCAATTCGGATGCAGGGGAAAATATTTCATTTCCTTAAGCATCAAGGCAGAGGTTTCAACGTGAAGTCTCGACATCGTAGTGGTTTTGCAAATCTCTTAATTTGGAATGCATTGAATCAAGTACCTTCTTGTATTCGGGGTTATCGTGTACGCTCTGCATTTCCGAAGGATCTTTTTTTAAGTCGACGAGGTTCCATTCGTCGGACTTGGGATAATGGACAAGCTTGTATCGTTCGTCGCGGATCCCGTAATGAGCGGGCACGCCGTGACCTCCGGCTTCGTAGTAGTGATAGTAAATGGCTTTTCGCCATAAGGCTTCGGGTTCATTGAATAGGGACATAAGACTTCTACCCTGAATTTCATCAGGAATTTCGGCTTCGGCGGCTTCGAGAAAAAAGGGGGCGAAATCAATATTCTGGGTAAGTTTTTTTATTTTAGTGCCTGGCTTGATTTGTCCGGGCCAACGCATGACCAAAGGCATCTTGAGAGATTCCTCATAAATCCAGCGCTTGTCGTACCAACCGTGTTCGCCCAAGTAGAACCCTTGGTCGGATGAGTAGATCACAATGCTGTTCTCACTCAACCCGAGTTTGTCCAGAGATTTCAAAATGCGACCGACCCCATCGTCCACCGCGGCGACGCATCTTAGGTAGTCCTTGACGTAACGCTGGTACTTCCAGCGCACGAGATCCTTGCCTTGCAGGTCCGCGTTCAGAAAGGCTTCGTTCTTTGGCCCGTAAGCGGCGTCCCACGCTTTTCTTTGCTCCGGACTCATCCTCCGGAGGAAAGAGCTCATGTATTTTGCATAGCGCTTGTCTTCGTGCCCCTCGACCTTGAGGTCGTAGAAGAAGGACATGTGGGCATCGATTCCCATCTTGTGCTTGCCCAATACGGATGCCCGTTTCGAGTAATCGTCGAATAAGGTTTCGGGTTCAGGGATGGAAACGTCGTCGTATTTCGTAAGGTATTTCGGGCCGGGCATCCAGTTGCGGTGCGGGGCTTTGTACTGACACATGAGCAGGAAGGGCTTGTCTTTTTTCTGCTTGGACAGAAAGTCGAGGGCCAGATCGGTGGTGACCTCGACCGAGTACCCGGGGATGACCTTCTTGCCCTCGGGCGTTATGTAATCGGGCTTATAATAACTTCCTTGGCCCGGGTAGACCATCCATTGGTCGAATCCGGTCGGGTTGGTGCCCAGATGCCATTTTCCGAATACCGCAGTCCGGTAGCCGACCTTTTTCAAGAGCTTGGGAAAGGTCATTTGCTCGGGATCGAAGCGGTTCCCGTTACTCTTGAATCCGTTCTTGTGGCTGTGCTTCCCCGTCAAGATACTGGCCCGACTTGGTCCGCAGATCGAATTGGTACAGAAGTTCGCCTCGAACAAGGCTCCTTCTCGGGCAATCCGATCTATGTTCGGAGTACGGTTGATTTTCGAACCGTAAGCAGAGATGGCCTGAGTTGCGTGATCATCGGAAAAGATGAAGATGACGTTGGGTTTGGCCTGACACAGCCCATGCCAGACGCTAAACATGAGAACACAAAAAGAGAAACGGAAGAGCTTCATGACCTACAAGATGAAGATTTCGAACGATTGATCAATACTTTCAGGACTTCTTTACTGATCTTCGTATTTGGTTCGTAGTGAATAATAGATCAGTTATTGGGCTAGGTTCACTGCTCCTCGTCCAACTTTTCAAGCTCGACCGAGTCCTTGATCGCACCTTGAAATTCCTCGTCAAAGGAGACCCGGATTCCCGATTTGATCTTTCCCCTGTTTTGATGTGGATGCGGACGATCGATCATCTTTCCTCCAAGCCATTCAAGCTTCGCAAGCCTCGGGGGTTTGCCGTTCCAATCGCTCTTTCTTGCCCTCCGATCACTCGTGCGGTTAGCCGGGGAAAGCAGTAGCTCGGTCGCTTCATCCCAATCCTTCATCGCTTGCCCATTCAAGTTTCTGAATTGAGAAACCGTCAAACTTAAACTGTGAAGTCCGGCTTTCGGCAAATTGACCAAGGCCACAAAGGTGTCCCGCTTTCTACCCGTATAGCCCTGCCAATCGTTCACGTTGAGTTGCACGCCAAGCTGGTTGCCGTCTCCAAAGGTTTCTATTTCCAAGCCAAACTCTCCCTGCTTGGGTCCGATCCACGCCGGATCGACAATCTTGCGGGTGGCAAACAACCAATGATGCGGATTTCTCGAGTTCAGACGGTACCAGTCCTGCCAACCCCCTGAGAAATCATCGATCAAGCGGTTCGGCTTTTCCGTCGGTTTGGTTTTGGATTTCCTCAAATCCTCGGGATAAGCCGTCCGATACTCGGAACTGAGGGTCAGGAGCTTGGTCGCCTCGGTTCCAGGACGAGGCGGAAGAGCCTTTGGCATCTCATAGGTAAGGTTGGCAAAGGCGAAGAGAGGTTCAGCGCTATCGAAAACCGAACATTCACCTTCATAAAAGTTCCCGGACTTTCGAACTTTGGCACTCCGCCAGAAACGAATGCGCGGATCCCTAGCATACCCATAGTAGATTTCAACTTCCTTCACCGGCAAACTGGTTGATTGATCTACCTGCACCCGAAAGAGCGGAATCCCGTTATCCGTATCCAGAACCAATTCCGCGGGTGAGACTTTTGGAAACCGAAAGCTTTTTTTGAGGTGGGCCTCCATCCACATGAAACGGGCAGCGGAGGTTTGATCGGTAAAGCGATGATTCAAATGAGGAGCCAACACGAGCATCCTCTCTGTCTCAGGGGGCAACTTAGACATGCCCTTGACCACCCATTCCGTCGGGGAGTTGAAATCGTTGGTCGATCCCAGAAAAAGGGTCGGAACCGTGACGTGTGGCCAATGGGATTGGGCGGAAACACATTTGCGGTAAAGAGCTGAACCGTCCTCCTCGGTCATTCTACGGGCACTTCCCGGCAGACCCCACAGGTCATCGTAGAGATAGCCACTCCCTCCTACCGAAGGAGAGGCGGCCTTGACCCGCGGGTCGATGCATGAAATCACCGTTGAACGCCCTCCCATCGAGTGCCCCTCCACGCCAAGCTTTTCAGGATCAACCCCTTCGGTTTGCTCAAGCAAAGTCAAGGCGCGCCGAACGCAAATCGAGATTAGGTTCCAACTACTGTTCAAGGGGTGGGGTTCCTTGAAGAGCGTATTGAGGTCGTGTCTGACGGTATTGTGATGATCAAGTTGATCTGCCTTGGTCACCCCCGGACGAATGAAGCCCGCCGCCAATCCGTCCCAGTCCGTGTTGGCCGTGTCCGCTTTTTCCAAGACTTTTCCTCCCCAGTTGATGCTCACGCATGCATATCCCAATTTCATCCAATCCTCCACCCGTTTGCGGTTTGCCCGCTGCCCGCCTCCGTGAACGTGAACGATACCGGGCTTGGACTCCTTGCCTTTTGGCAAACCGACGTAGGCGGCAACGACAGGACTGGCGGATTTGTTGCTCCCTTGAAGCTTGCCTAAAGAATACAGAACGAGTCTTACCTCTCCCTGTTCAGTCTTAGATGATTCGACAACCTGAACTTTCAGCGGTTCCTTACGGGCATCATAGCCTTTCCAGAACTCAAATATATTTGGGACGAAATTCTTTCCGTCGAAGGACGGTATGCTCGCTCCTTTGGCGGAAAAAAGAATCAAAAAGAAAAGAAGAAGGTTTTTAAAAGGCATACTGACCTTGGTTTTGGAATACATAAGACTGTGCCTAAACGAGCTCAGGCTAACATTCAGACCAAAAAAGCATATGCATAGTGATTACTCTATATAGCGTTCCTTACTTGGGCCGGTTGGATTGAAATTCAGACAAGACCTTCTGCCAGTCCTTGTAGACGCCAAGGTCGTAGGTCGTGGTCTTTCCCTCTCTGATCAGCTTTGCTTCGCCACAAGTGTAACAGATCATGAGGTAGTTTTCCTCCCCATCCGATTTCCATGCGATCGCATAGTCGGGATGAAAAGAACCGCAATCCTTGGGCGGAACGTTGGGGTTAGGTACGCTGAAACCGCTCTCCTCAAAAAGCAAGTTCATCAATCGGTCCCTTGCGTCTCCAGTCGCTTTGACCTTTGCATCGTAAAACCATTGACCGGCGATTTGTGTAACGTCTTCCCTTTTCTTTTCCTTCTCGAAGGAAGCAAACTCGCGGAGAGGATGGGGAAGCCCCTCGTACACAAACAAATCATCCGTCTTTTTGAGGGATTGGAAAACCGATTTCTGGCAACCAGCAAACAAGGATGCCGTTACTATAAGAACGGGGAGGATTCTCATGAACTCTGGGATATTCGCCCTCTACTTCAAGGGCGTGACCTTCATGTTTCGAAACCAGACGGGTTGCCCGTGATACTGCAACCCGAGATGACCTCTCCTGGGAAGATCCTTGAGCGCGGTCTTGAATTTATTTTTCGAACCATCCGGGTTTTTGCGGGACTCTTTCCAGTCATCGATGTCTACGTCGATCACTGATTTGCCATTGAGAACCACTTGGATCGACGGTCCCTTGCAGGTAACTTTCATGGTATTCCATTCCCCGTCCGGCTTGCCCGCTGCAACCGCAGGCTCCTTGGCATCGTAAAGAGATCCGACCACATGCTTGCCACCGTATATTCCTGGGGATGCAATTTGGATTTCAAAACCTCCCTGCACCGCGTTTTTCGGATCGCTACGGAAGAACAACCCGCTGTTTGCCTTAGGGGAAGTCTTGTATTGCAAAGTGATTTCAAAATCTCCGAATTTCTCCTTGGACCAGATGATTCCCCCTGGGGTTTCCGAAGGGGAAAGAACCCCTTTCTCAAGAACCCAATTATTGTTCAGGGTCATCGTCTTGGGCGTTAAAAGATCGATTTGCTTGCCGGCAAAGGCAAGGAGTCCCGACATGCAGAACGCGATGAGCGAAAGAAGGAATCTGGGGAGGAGGAAGTTTGGTTTTTTGTTTTTCATAGCGGATTAGTAAATGTAAAACCCATGGGTTTGTCTAGGTGCATTCCCAAGACGAGGTTCGTCGTTTGTACCCTATTCGAAGACTTCAGTGTTGGATAATGACACATGGACATTGATCACAAGGAACTTTTGATTAGTTCGGGGCGATCAGTGGTGATGGAATGAATTCCTAGATTTTTCAATTTCTTGGCCGTGGCGACATCATTGACCGTCCAGGCATGCCATTCGTAGCCCTCCTTCATGATCTTCCGAGCGAACGCACCCGGAATGTTCTTGTTGGCATCAAGCCCGTCCGCATTGGTGGCCTTGAGTGTCGTCAGGACGGTCTCGAGCGAGGGTTTCCAAGCCCCTTCCTTGTCCTTCTTGAAACTGGACAGCCAGTAGGCCTTATTCTTGGGCAGGGCTTTCTTGAAAGCTTGGACCACCTCCTGCTTAAAACAAATCAATACGAC
>JABHOU010000098.1 GCA_018695085.1 Opitutia bacterium
CGCAGCTGGTCTCGACAGTGCGGTAGTTTCACTATCTCCCTCTAAAGAACTGAACAAACGGATTTGGTCTGCGGTACGTCCTCTGGGTTACCTACCCCAACTTGATGGACCCAAACCCGGGGCGACCACCTTGCTTTCCTTGCCTAGCGATGACGCTACCCCCCTATCCTACCCTTTGGTTGCTTGGCAACGCTACGGGAGTGGGAAAACAATGTTCGTCGGCACCGCCGACCTTTGGCGTCTTAGACGCGAGGTGGGAGATCAATATCATGCTCGGTTCTGGGGTCAGGCCATTCAATTCCTCGCACTATCACGAATTTTAGGCCAGAACAAGCAGATCACTCTGGAAACAGGGCGCAAAGAATATGCCACCGGCGAACGCGTAGAGCTCTTCGCAAACGTTCTCACGGAAGCCTTTGAGCCGGTGGAACAAACCTCTTACTCCGTACTGCTGCAAAAGGAAGGTTCGGGTTCCCTGCCCATGGAACTTGACTTGACTCCCGTACCGGGTACCCCCGGTCTCTATGGCGGTTCGATTCTCGCGTTGGAAGAAGGTCGCTTTGAAATGACGTCTCGGGGTAGCGATCCATCTATTGCCAACACGGTGGAGTTCGAAGTGGAGAATGTTCCTGTCGAGCAACGCGAAACCGCTATGCGCGAAGAC
Organism: Opitutia bacterium; assembly: GCA_018695085.1. Taxonomy (GTDB): domain Bacteria; phylum Verrucomicrobiota; class Verrucomicrobiia; order Opitutales; family Seribacteraceae. The sequence goes on from JABHOU010000098.1 coordinate 665, forward strand.
GTCGCCAACCAAATCGCCGCCCTATCGGGAGGTGAAAGACTCTTGCTTTCACTTGACGTGGAACAGGAAGACAACTCCACCGGCTACCAACTGGCAAATCTAGGGTCACTGCTTAGCACCGACGAAGTGATCAGACCCTTGACCATCAGGAGGGAAAAAGCCCTCTGGGACATTCCGGTAATCTTCGTGATCCTAATTTTCATCACGGGCTTAGAATGGTACCTTAGACGGAGAGAGAACTTAGTCTAGAAGCCCCAATAACTCAACATGAACGAGCAAGCAGAAGAATCCGGAGCGATGATCGATGAAAAGCTCCTCGAGGCGTGGAAGCAGGAGCAGCGCTTTTTCCACCTGCGCGGTTTGGCTCGCTTCCTCATCTGGCTGGTGGCGATGGTATTGGTGGATTTCGTAATCGACTGGCAGATTTTCTTTCGCTCCCGCTGGGAGGCGCCGGGCGTCTTGTTGCTTATCCTCAACCTAGCGATTCTGAGTTGGGTGCTATGGCGCGAGTGGTTGCGCCATCTCAAACCCTTCGATTCGCTTCGCGTAGCCTTGGAAGTCGAGAATAAGCACCCCGAACTGCGTTCCGTGCTCGTCTCTTTCACTCAATTAAAGGATTTTGACGCTAAGGAAGCCCAAGCATCGCCGGCTCTGCTTGAAGCCATGCGCAAACAAGCAATTTCACTGACTCGCCCACTAGATTTCCGCGAGGTCGTAGATTTCCGGCAATTGAAGAGCATTGCCTTGGTTTCCCTCGCCAGCATAGCAATCTTCATGGCCATCAGTTTCGAGTGGCAGGAGCAAATGGGCTTGCTGTTCAAGAGAATGCTTGGCGAGAATCTGGAATACCCCACCGAAACGAGAATTGTTTCTACCACGGGCGACAAGACGATCAAGTCCGGGGACACCGTAACAATCAGCACTAGGGTGGAAGGATTGATTCCAGCTAAAGGTAACTTGATCGTACGCTTCGAAAGCGGTGTAGAGAAGTCTCTCGAAAAACCGGTCGACGGCACCAACTACTCTTGGGAATTACCATCGATTTCCGAGCGACTCAGTTATTATGTGGAGATAGGAGATGACCGCTCGGACGATTTCAGCATATCGGTTTCACCCACACCTGAAATCACCGACACAAGTATCTTGCTGAGCTACCCGGAATACTTGGATCAGAACGACTCAAGCGCTGACAGCTTGAATCTCTCCGTGCCTCAGGGAACGCGGATAAAATGGAGACTGCAATGTCAGCCTGCCATTCGAGCGTTGAAGGTGACTTGGGGAGAGGATGTGTTGGACGCCAACATTAGTGTTAGCGGTACGGAAGCAGTCTTCGAGGTGACCGCCGACCAGACAGCTAAATATAGCTTCCAGTGGACCGAAAAGAAATATGGTTTCGAATACGATGACATTCAGCACCTCGTGCGAGTGGTTCCCGACAGGGTTCCGGATATTGAATTATTGGAACCCCTAGGCAATGGAGTGGCCACTGTCGACAAAGTGCTTCAACTCGTAGCAAAAGCAACGGATGATCATCAACTGGCAGACGCCACTCTTCTCTACTCCATCAATGGCGGCGAAGAGAAAAGGATCGCCATGGAAAAACTTTCGGGAACGCAAAAGGAGATTCGTTATCGCTGGCCCTTGAATGAAAAATTGAAAGAGGAAGAGAAGTTGAAACCCACCGACAAGATCACCTTTTCGATCGAGGTAAGCGACAGGGTGCCGCCACTAGGTTCTCACATCAACATATCGACGACCCGCAGGTTGACCATTTTGAGCGAGGAGGGTTATCTGGCATGGTTCAACAATGAACTAGACGCCCAACGCGAAATTATAGTGAAAGCAAGAGACTCGGAAAAAAGAGCAACCTCCGAGGTTAGTAAACTGAAGGCAGAAGAAAAAAAGGAATAAGCCATGAAGAGAGCACTTTTATTGAATTTAGCGATCCCATTGCTTGTCTTACCTAATCTCGCCACGAGCGAGGAGTCCCAACGCACCGACGTTTTGCAAACAACCGAACGCATAAGAAGTGAAGAGCGCAGGCAAGGAGACGTACGTCGCCAGCTTAGCGGTTCCGTACGGAAAATTGATCGATTGCTCAGAGACCTAGAGTCCAACGGCCTGACCGATAAGGGCCAAGGGTCGATTATTGGGGAAATGAGCGTCGCCTTGACAAAACTTAATGCCACTCGGGTGCCTCAAGCAGCTCGAGACCTTCAAAAAGCTCGCTTGGAAATCGACGATGCCTTTCCCCACTTGGAAGAGGCGGAACAAGAAATAAAGGC
>JABHOU010000096.1 GCA_018695085.1 Opitutia bacterium
CTCGATCATTCGGTTGACCTCGCTTCCTACGTATCCAATCCCCGCCTTGACCTCGTTCCAGTCGTCCTCGCCGTATTCGCGACCAAAAGCGAAAAGCCGGCCCGTTGTTGGTGCTATGAAAGCATTGAATACATTCAGAAGAGTGCTCTTGCCGGATCCATTCGCGCCCAGGACAACCCAGTGTTCTCCTTTTCGAACCGTCCAATCGACGTCGCAGAGGATCAAACCGTCTCGCTCCACCGAAAGACCGCTAGCTCCAAGCAGAACCTTGTTCAAAGCATTCATTAGAGGAAAATGATTAATTGGCGTCTGGCGAAGACTCGCTTTGTGACATTATGCTTTTTAGCCCATTAGACCGGAACTCCTTATCGTAACGGTCCCCGTATTTCCCTAGCAAGGTTTCACGCTCTTCGAGCGTCAGTTTAGACTGATCTTTGCCCTGAAATTCGAGGTCGGCCAACATATCTCTTTCCGCCATGCGAATAATAAGTTCTTCCCAAAAGGAGGAGTCCACATATTCGTCGAGGATCTTTACGATGGTTTCGCTGCGATCACTAGACCATTTCCGAACATACTGACCAGTCGAGGGATCACGCATAATCAAATCCCGAGATCCCACGTCCTCGAAATATGAGTAAATCTTTTGCTCAAGTTCGAAGTAGCCTTTTCGGGATTTATCTTCACCCCGACCATAAGCATCTAAGATCATACCCGACAACGTAAGGACGTCCACCAAAGTGCGGTACTCTTTATCCGTAAATTCGAACTTCATATGTGGGACAATTTCAAAACAAGTTTTTGCCTACGAATATCAATGATGTGAAATGCCAGTCTCAGGCGTATTTGTAACGCCGAAACCAGAACGAGCTTCGTCAACAGGGTAATTACTCAGCGAGGTGAACCGAAAGGAGGCCCACCACGCCCACCACGCCCACGATTGTCGGGGCGAGATTCTTCTCCGGCAGCGGCGGCAGCCTGCTGGCGTTCAATCACGCGATTCACGTCTTTGACCACTTCATCGCGCCTTTTTTCATCCGAAATGGACTCCGCCCAGGTAAGGGCATTTTGAGGATCTTTCTGAGCCACGGTTCGAACAAAGGCCTCCACGGGCTTATCCATCCCCGCACTGGCGGGATACTTGTTCAACCACTCGGCCGTAGCGGTAGGATCTTTGCGAGCCCATTCACGAACAACCTCCTGCATTCCTTCCGAACGACTGGCTCCCTCGGGTAATCCATCCACCCATTCGGCTGCAGCTACAGGATCCTTTTCCGCCCAATGATCAGCGACGGACTCCACTGCTCGGCGCTTGATCTCTCCTTCCTCCATCTGCCCGGCCCAACCCGCGGCGCGATCCAAATCCTTACGAGCAATCTTTTCGGCCAATCGTCCGACGGCAAACTCCTTCAAGCTATCGGATTCCAAATCGTTCGCCCAGTTGACGGCCGCATCTTCTCCCTGGTTCCAAGCTTTTTCCAACATCATGGATGCGGCTCTTCCACGATTGCGACCGTAGGGCATCGACTCCATCAATTGAGTTGCTCCGTCAAAATCCTTTTCAGCCATTCCACTGATGATACCGGCAAAGTAAGGGTTGTCGTCTCCTTCATAATTATTCTTCGCCCATTCGATCGCCGCATTGGGATCGTTTCGGGACCAAGCATCAAGAACCGAACCGGAACCAATATGCTTTTCAAAACGCGACAAGCTCCCGACCCACTCCAAAGCTCCGGCAGGATCCACCTGAGACCAAGCGTAAGTTAGCAAACGCAGTTCACTGAAACGAGTATGACCTTCGGGCAAAGCCTTGTAGGCGTCTATAGCAGACGACAAGTTGGTCGAGGTCGGATCGTTGAGAACCTCCGTAAATGCAGCAAGACGCTCAACGGGGTTGCCTGAACGGAGACGCTTCAGCAAAGACTGTTGCTTCGACTCCGAATCAACCTCAGATCGCTCTTCGATCATCTCACGGCTTGACGCCAGTGCGTTGGAGACTTCTTCGTTTGGAGAGTTAATCGCGTCAACATCCGGCTCTATAGGAGGCGGCGACTTGGGTGTGCCTTTCACATTTGGAAGAGGCCCGCGGGCAATTTCTCCGCTACCCTTCGCCATCTCGTTGGAGGTGGGAAACTCGCTGCCACCTTCAAGTCCTAGCCAATAGGCGAGAGCAACGCTGGCTGCCCATATCGAGGCAATCAAAATTTTGTTAGTCATAAGATGAGCTAAACAGAGTTCCCTCGCCTAGTCAATGCGAGTCCCGACCACGCCACCATTATCCATGACACCATCAAGGTTACTCCACCCAAAGGCGTAATATGCACCAACCACTTCGGTCCGCCCAATGCCCATGTGTAGATTGTACCGCAAAACAGACAGATTCCGATCACCATGATCCCACCCGCCATTTTGCACCGTCGGGCAAAAACTTCGTTCTTACTTCCGACGGCAATGGAAAGAGCCAATAGCCCCACTGCATGCAGCAAGTGATATTCCACGGCAGTGCCGAAAGCTTCTCCCTTTCTTGGGTCGGTCTCGAAAACCTCACGCAACCCATGAGCACCAAACGCTCCCAAAAGCACACCCAAAGCCCCCAATAATCCCGCCGCAACGAACAAGTGTTTCATAGAGGCGAGACTAGCCTCTTCACACGAAGACCTGAAGCCAAAAGCAAGAAAAGTCTCGCAGAGAAAGACCTAAGAGAAGAAATAGCATTCATGACCAAAGCACAAAATTACCGGCTTGCCAACTTCAACGAAATCGCCGGCACGCCCTGCCCTTGCGGCACATCCAAGCGAGCATTCGTCGCACCCGACAATTCCGTAGCCTCTATGCATGTCGTGGAGATTTCGGAGACAAGTCGTGTCCACTACCATAAAAAAATGACGGAAATATACTATGTGCTCGAAGGTGAAGGATACTTCGAGCTAGACGATGAATCCGTTCCCGTCAGCCCCGGATCCGCGGTACTCATTAAGCCCGGATGCCGCCACCGAGCAGTAGGAACGCTCAAGATCATAAACGTCCCCGTACCTAGTTTTGACGAAGAAGACGAATGGTTCGATGATTGATTAGAGATTCATCCCGAACCGGGACATGAACTTGGCCGTCAAAAGATAAAGGGCTACCGTCAGCGCCAAACCAGCCCCGAGAGCTCCATAAAACCCTATGCCCTTCCGCATTAGCAAGGGAAGAAGGAGAAACATGGGCAAGGATGGAATAACATACCAGAAAGTCCCCTCCGAATGCTTGATCAACCTTTCCGCATCCTGTGTTTCACCATAAAGCCAAAGCATCCCTAGAACGGAAACCAAGGGTAACGATGCAATCAAGCTGCCTAGGATCGCCTTTTGTTTGGCCACTTCCGAAACCAGTACGATGATCCCGGCAGTCAACAATGTCTTCAAAGCATACCAAGCCATATTTGTTCCTCCTAATTTAAATTATAACTACCATTGAAAAGCTTTGGCCTCAAAAAATGAACACTCACAAGAAATTTCATTTCAAATGAATATCCAAAGACGGATAATACCAATAAGAAATTCTACTTTAGCCTAAATTCGATACAACAGCAAGATGCCAGGATCAGGAGGTTTTGACGGCTATCGAGCGAGGAATATTAGCGAATTAAAAACTGGGTCAATCGGTTCGCTTATACAGCTGTTAGAGCAGCTCGCTTGGTAGCTCTTTTACGTTCGTTGAAGTCGAGAAGGTGTTTACGAAGGCGAATGCTCTTTGGAGTTACTTCCACAAGCTCGTCGGGCGCGATGTACTCGATGGCGCGTTCCAAGGAAAACCGAATTGGAGGCGTAAGGGTCACGGTGTTGTCGCTGCCAGCTGCCCGATGGTTGGTAACGTGTTTGGCTTTAGTAGGATTGACTGGAAGATCTTCGGTGCGAGGATTTTCGCCCACGACCATGCCGGGATACACCTGATCACCGGGGCCTATGAAAAGTTTGCCGCGAGTTTCGATGTTATTCAGAGAGTACGTCATGCACTCACCTTTCTCCAAGGAGACCAAAGTCCCTGTGCGACGAGTACGGATGTCACCGCTGTCGAGACGATACTCCTTGAACAAGTGGGACATGATGCCCTCTCCGCTCGTAAGATTGAGCAGTTCGAACTCGAAACCAATCAAACCTCGAGTAGGAATGGTGGCTTCGAGGGAGGTGCGATCATTCTTGGAGGACATGTTCTCGACCAATCCCTTCCTGTTGGCCAGTGACTGCATGCATCCACCGACGGCATCGTCGGGGACTTCCAAGTAGACGGTTTCAAAAGGTTCGTGCCACTTGCCTTCGATTTGCTTCTTGATGACGGTGGGACGGGAGACCAGTAGCTCGTAACCTTCCCTTCGCATTTCCTCGACGACCACCGCGACCTGCATGGCTCCACGTGCGGAGACCTTGAATTCGACCGCATTTTCGGTGTCCTCGAGCTTGATGGAAATGTTTGTACGGGCTTCACGCACGAGACGATCTCGAATCTCCCGAGAAGTAACGCGATCGCCTTCCAATCCTGCGAAAGGCCCATCATTCACAGAAAAAGACATCATCACCGTGGGAGGATCGATCTCAACAAAAGGTATAGGTTCGACCTCCTCGTCCCCGGCAATCGTTTCACCAATATCAACGTCTTCGAAACCGGAAATTCCCACGATATTCCCCGCAACGCCTTCGGATGTTTCCTGAGTGGAAAGAGCAGTGTATTCGAACACCTTTGAAATTTTGCCTCGCTGAGGAGCTTTGTTAGAGTGCAAACGCCAAACGGCATCACCAATAACAGCGGATCCGGAGAGGATCTTACCAATTGCGATTCGTCCGACATAGTCGGACCAATCGATGTTCGATACAAGCATCTTGAATTCCCCACCCTCTTCGATTTCGGGTGACGGAATAGTGGAAAGGATGGTCTCGAAAAGAAGCGTCATGCCTTCGGGATCATCATCCGGGTGCTTGACTGTAAAACCATCCTTGGCGCTACCGTAGAGAAAAGGCGCGTTGAATTGTTCATCGTTGGCATCAAGATCCAGAAAGAGCTCGAGAACTTGATCCTGTACCTCAATCGGTTGAGCGTTGGGTCGATCGATCTTGTTCACGAAAACGATAGGGGTAAG
>JABHOU010000250.1 GCA_018695085.1 Opitutia bacterium
AGAATAACCATCGAGCGTTATCCCGTTGGGCAAGAAACGAACGTTTTCTTCGGGGAGGTCGAAGCGCTTGGCCATTTCCGCGCCGAAGTATCGACTGGGTGCTATGCAACCGTCAAGACGGGCGACGTCGGCGGAGAGGAGGTCCATGGCCTCGGTTCGGTACTCGTCGAGGAGGGTATCGAGAAAGGAGTCCTCGCCTTGCAGAAAACCATAGACGGGAACGTTCAGCTCTCGTTTCACGACACGACCCAGACCCGCGAGGAGGATGGTGGAGAGAAAGACGACGTCCGGCTTTTCGTGTTCGCGAAACCAATCGACGACCTTCTGCACCTCCTTGACGAGTGGCCCTTTCTCGCACTTGAAGGTAGAGAGAGTAATCTCGCCGAGGTCCTTGCTGGAAGTCATGCCGCTACGCGCGGCCGCCTTGCGGAGGAGCCATTTTGCGTTCAAGGCGCGATCGAACCATTCGGGGGTATGGCGAAAGAGAGAGAACTTGTGCTGGAGGTAGACGTTTATGCCGCCGAAGAAGATGGGTTGATCTTCCGAAACGGGTTCCTCGTCGAGAAAGTGAGGCAGGTAGGTGGGCAACATGGTTACCTCGTGCCCGGCGTCGATGAGATTGCGGGCGAGCGAGTTGTCGCGCATGCACACACCGCAATAATAATTGCCCGTCCCGGGCGTAATGAAGGCAATTTTCACGGGCCTAATTTGGCCAGACCGTGCTCGATGGGTTCGGGCAACTCGGCCAATTTACTCATGGCGGCGAAGAGACTTTCGAAGTCGTTGTCGTCGACGTTGCCGACGAGACAGTCGGTGAGGTCCGATCGCATGTCGTCGCCTTTCATAACCAAATCCTTGAAACTAAAGTCCTCGTCATAGAAGGCGTAGACGATCTTGCGCATGGTCTCGATGGAATCCCGCATGCTTTTGCCGTACTGTTCGAACGTGGCGGCCGAGAGATCTCCTTTCCTCAAGGCGCCGTCGGCGGCGTCGGCAAGCATGACGCCACTCTTGAGAGCCAAGAAAACGCCGGAGGAGAAGACGGGGTCGAGGAAGCCGAGGGCGTCGCCGGCGAGTACGAGCCCATCTATCGCGCAAAACTTGTTGCGGTATGAGAATTCACCCGTAACGCGATATTCGCCTTCTTGTTTGCCCTCGGCGAGATGCTCCTCGATCCAAAGATTGTTCTTCACCTCCCGATTGAAAATTTCAGCGAGATCCTTGGTAGATCCGTCGAAAAGGTAGTCGTGTTCGGCCACGATTCCTACGCTGACCATGTCTCCGCTGAGGGGAATGTACCAGAACCAGCCTTTGTTGGGGAGGTAGGCTACGGTGGTGGCGCCTTCGTCCAGACCGGGATCGCGTTTAGCTCCCTTGAAATAAGTCCAGATTGCAATTTTCTTGAGCTTGGGATCACGCTCCATCCATTGCTCGCGAATAGCGGCGAAGCAATCCCTGCCGGATGCGTCGACTACGAGGGGAGCATGAAGTTCGAGTTCTCCGAATTCGGAGGATTGAGCGCGTACGCCGACCACGCGACCATCTTCCTTGAGCAAGGCCTTGGCTTTGGTTTCCTCGAGAACGGAAGATCCATTTTCCCGCGCCTTGTCGAGAAGCATCTCGTCGAACTCGGACCGCCACACCTGCCAAGTGGTGGAAGACGGATGGTCCATGTGCTGAAAAAAGTAGAACGGTTGAGAGACGGACCCGTTTTGCCGAACGAACTGGACGCAGAATTTACGTGGGTTTTTCGACTGATGAAGCTTTTCGATCAAGCCAAGCCTCTCCAGGGAGTAGTAGCAAAAAGGCATGAGCGATTCCCCCACGTGGTAGCGTGGGAACTTTTCTTTTTCCACGATCAATACGTCGTGCCCCTTTTCCGCAAGCAATGCTCCGGTGGTTGAGCCGGCGGGGCCTGCCCCTATGACGATTGCATCATACTGGTCTTTGAAAGAGATCATAAGATCATTGAATGCGCGTGAACTGAATTTTCAACCCGCCGAGACAGGAGCGGGAGGCAAGATCTCTACGATCCGGGCATAGCTTTCGCCGTTGAACCCGGTGATTGCATTGCTTCGACCATAAAGAACGTCTGCGCTCTCATCGAGCCCGAGAGCTTCCCTGATCTCGGCATCGGCGTTCACCTTGAGAAAAGCCCTAGGCGCGCTGGAATAGGAAAGTCGATGATCGTTCAAGATCCCACCGAGGGGACGTTCAGCGGCTAATATCTCTTCCCGAATTTCCTCGGGGAAGGAGACCAGATTTATCTCGATGGCACCGTACTCGACGGGCTTTCCCTCGGCTACGGTGTTCAGCACGACTTCGCGGAAATACGCCCGACCATCACTGGATGAGGACAGCTTGCGCACCTTGATGGGACCGCCGTGAAACTCCTCCAAGCGCGAGGTCATGTCTCCACTGTGTACAAGCAAGTCGAGAAAAGGTCGGGGAACTTCGATGCCCTCGATGCTCTGGTAGCTTAACTTGGATACGCCACGAGTAAGCCTAAACATACTGAGTGGGTAGAGCACGTCCGGATGCACGGTAGACGGTTGCGTGGCCATGGCGAACTAGACGTATCGGGCGTCGCGATGCTTAGGCAGAAAGAAGCGATGAAGGATGGAATCCACCCGTAGCAATGCTTCGCGAGTGAGCACAAGCTCATCACCCTCGCGTGATAGATCGCCGAGCTGTTCGAGATCGGCGAGAATCTCGCTGAAACGTTCCTCCACTTTCTCCCCGAACTTGTCGCGAAAATATCCAAGGTTCACTCGGCCCAATTTGAATTGCAAGATGAGTTCGCGAATAAAGCGCTCTTCCTCGGTGGTGAGCAGGGCCCTGCGGACGGGCGCCCCACCCTCTTCGATTTTTTTGATGTAGTCGTCGATGTGGACGAGGTTCTGGTAGTGAATGCCCCCAAGGTGCCCGAAGGAAGCGACTCCAAGGGAGACCATGTCGGCACCGGTCCACAAGCGGTCGCGGTATACGAACTTGGTGGCCTCGGGATCCTTGACCGCCGTGTAGGCGCTGGTCACGGTGTAACCGGCATTCTCAAGTTCGCTGAATGCGTAGTCCGCCCAGCGACGCTTGGTAGGCCAGTCGGCCACGGGCGCCGACAGCTTGCCCTCTTCCTTCATGGACTTGTAAATAGTCGTGTTGAAGGGAATTTCCATCTGGTAGATGGTTACGCAATCGGGCGATAGATCGATAACCTTGCCCACGCTATCCACCCAATTTTCATCGGTCTCGTCGAGCATGCCCGCAATGAGATCTACGTTGACGTTGTCGAAGCCAAGACCGCGAGCGTAGTCATAAGCGCGGAAAACCTCGGGGGAACGGTGAGCGCGACCGTTAATGTCGAGAACGTGATCGCTGAAATTTTCGATCCCCAAGCTAAGACGAGTGACGCCGAAATTCTTGATGACCTCCAGTTTCTTTTCGGTGAGGGTACCCGGCTCGCACTCGAAAGTGACTTCTTCCGTCTCGTCCCAAGGCATTATGGCCTTCATCTCGTCGGTCAGCTCTGTGAGTTGCTGGGCCGAGAGATAGGAAGGGGTTCCGCCACCAAAATAGACGTACTTGGGTTTGCGACCGGCAACGTATGGGCGTTCGGCGTATTGACGAAGCTCCTGCATCGTGGCGGAAAGGTAACGGCGAATGTCGGAAGAGTTCTTGTCGGTGTAGACTCGAAAGTAGCAAAAGTGACAACGCTTCCGACAAAAAGGCACGTGATAATAGAGTCCCAGGGGAGCGTCGCCGGGCTCGGGACTGTTTAGAAGACTCTCTACGCAGGGGGCATCTTCCTCGCCCCAGAAGGAAAAAGGTGGATAGTTCGAGACGAAATAATTTCCCGCCTTGGTGTCGTCCTTGGTCTCGACGTCGGGTTTTACGAAAGTGTCTCCGCAGGTGTCTTCGCTCATGGGCAGGCTTTCTTCGTTGTTCAAGGATTAGTCTCGAAGGCGTAGACGTTTCCGTCCTCGCAACCAAAGATGATCTGGGTACCCACTACTGCGGGAGTGGATGATATGGGTTCGCCGACTTCATAGGATACGATCTCCTTGCCGTCCTTCAAAGATGCGAGATAGATTTTTCCGTCCATCGTGCCGAATACCACTTTGTCGCCGCAAGCGACCGGCGAGCTGTCGATACGTCCCCGCGAGGCAAATCGCCAAGCAGCCTTGCCCGTTACCCGGTCGATGCAATGCAGGCCCTTGTCCCGACCACCGATGAGACAATGCTTTTCGGTGACGGCCGGCGAAGAATAGTAGGGGAAATTCTTGCCGCGATAGGTCCAAACGACTTCTCCGGTCTTGAGATCGAACCCTGTGACTGCATTGTCCATGTTGCCTACGTATCCGATGCCGTCGGCAATCGCCACAGTGGCCGCAATGGGTGCTTCCACTTCTACGGAACGAACCAATTTGCCGTCCTCCAGTCCGACGACGTAAAGTACCGCGTCGCACCCGCCGAAGACTACCTTGTCGCCATCGAGAATGGTGGGGACGCCATTGACGTAATTGTTGGTCTCGAATTTCCAGAGAAGCTTTCCGCTCTTCGCATTTACGCAATGGACGTAATTGTCGTAGCTGCCGATCACGATTACCCCATCCTTCGACTTGGGGCGAATGGCCCGGTTTCCGGCACCCATGATTTCGCCCTCGGTCTCGTATTTCCAGATAAGCTTTCCGGTCTTGGCCTGCAAGGCGTAGAGAAAACCGTCGGTGGAACCAATGTAAACGACGTCGCCTACGACCAAGGGAGCCGCTTCGATGGCCAGTTCGGTTTCGTAGTTCCAAGCTTCCTTGCCTGTCTTCAAGTCGATGGCGTGAAGCTTTTTGGAATCGGAGCCAATGAATACGAGGCCATCCTTGACCACGGCGGATGACTTTGTGAAATCGCCCGTTTCGAAAGTCCAAAGGAGTTTCAGTTTGTCGCCCAGCTTGCCGGAAGCAACTCCCCGGAGATCCTGGCCCCCCCGATGCTGAGGCCAATCCCCGTCTTTACCGAATACGCTTCCCGCGCTGTGATCACAGATGATCCACGCCGATGCGAGAAACAAGAAACAAAGCATCTTCCAAAAACTCATGCCTAAATAGAAGATGGCTCAAAGGCGATCTCCGCGCAAGCTGTGCCCGCAAAGAGCGAGGCATAAAGTTTTGCGAAGTCTTGGCCTGATACGGGCCGCGGATTGAACCCTGCAGTCCATTGCTCGGATGCTTCTTTGGCTAAATTG
>JABHOU010000372.1 GCA_018695085.1 Opitutia bacterium
GCTGTCGGCTTCAATAGGCTCGAAGCGAATTCATTTCTTGAGTAGTATTCAGCTTGGCGTAGGAGACGGAAGTGACGATGAGCGAGCACCACAACAGGCTGGTGAATCGGGTCATGATTTTCTTACGAATGGATGCCGAGCATGCGGTCGAGGGAGTCTGCGGTTTGATGGATGAGAGCTTCCGGATAGTGGGGGTAGGGATGAAAGTACTCGAAAGTAAGGTAGCCGTCGTAACCGGTTTTTTCGAATGCCTCGATCACCGCCGGCCAGTTGGTTGTGCCGTCGAGGAGCGGGCGAAAGGATTCAAGTGAATGGTCGGTTCCTTTCTTGGAAAATTCCTTGAGGTGGACGTTTTGGATACGTTTGCCGAGCTGGGGTATCCAGTGCTCGGGAAATTGGAACAGCATAATGTTGCCGGTATCGAAATGAACGTTCACGTACTCACTGCCGAAAGGATCTACGAAATTGTTCATTTCCTCGGGCGACAGCAGGAAACCGTTGAAGAATATGTTCTCCATGTTGAGCTTCACCTTCAGCTTTTCGGCCGTGGGAAGGAGTTTGCCGATGGCCTCGCGGGCCCGCTTGTCGCAAATGTCGTTGGGGGTAGGGTCATGGTCTTCCCGCCATGGCATGTGAACGGCTCCGGGCACTACCAGCAGGTTCTCCACTCCGAGGTCATGGGCGGCCTTGGTCATAAGCCCTGCCAACTCCATGCCCCGCTTTCTTTCTTTCGGGTCGTTGCTGGTCAACGGGTAGGGCCAGAAGAGGAAGGAGCAGAGTCCGCTTATGGCGATGCCGATTTCATCGGCCATCTTGCGTATGGCATGATACTCCTTGGCGCCGCTCTTCGGAGAGAGGTCGTTGTCCAAGTCGTAGTTCAACTCGATCCCGTCGAACCCCGCGTCCTTGGCCAGTTGCATGCATTCCCGCAGGTTCATTCGCTCCGGGTAGGGGAAGGCCCATTGGTTGATGGACTTCTTCATCTTGTAGCGTTTCGATGAACTGCGGCGCTCGTCCGCCTTGCTGGGAGCGGCGGTGGCAGTGGACGTACCCGTTGCCGTCGCCGCGACCCCTGCCGCCGCCGTAGCCGCCCACTTGAAGGTGGAGCGTCGAGACATTCTGCTCGACGGTGTTCCCCATGGGGCGGTAAGCTTTGGTGAGTTGCTCATGTAGTTTCCTTTCAATTACTCCTAGAGCTTCGGCGGCTGCCAATTCGGAATGCCACCTTCCTTCAATTGCTTGGCGTGCAGAACGTGATAGGGGCGGGTAGGGGACATGGGAGCCTTCTCATTCACCATCAAAGGGCGGGCTTCCTTCCAGAATTTGTCGTAGGCGGCCCGCATGGCCTTCACTACATTGGGGTTTTTTGCCGCTATGTCGGTGGTTTGGTTCGGATCCTTGGCCATATCATAAAGGTTCTTGTCCACTAGGCGATAGCGCTGGTTGCGCACGGCGAAACCTTTCCATTGGTGGTCGTTGGGCTCGGAGCCGGTTCCCCAGCGGGCTCTTTGAGTGAAAAGGTAGCGATCCTTCCATTTTGCCTTTGGTTTCTTCAGCAGGGGTACCAAGCTGCGCCCTTCGACTTGTCCCTCGGGCAGTTTGTCTACTCCTGCGACGTCGGCCAAGGTGGGAAAAAGATCGATATGGGCCGCGACGCGATCCACATCGCGTTCCGGTGCAAGAACACCATCCCAGCGGACGAAGAAGGGGACGCGCACGCCACCTTCGTCGGCGCTGCCTTTTTGACCTTTCATGTTGGCGTTGTAAGCCATCATGGGTTTGCCATCGGTGGAGGTGCCCACCTTGCCTCGTCCCGAGCCGCCACCCGTCATGCCGTTGTCCGACATGAAGATAACCATGGTGTTTTCCATCAGCTTCCATTCTTCCAATTTGCCGATAAGGCGCCCCATGTTTTCGTCGATATTCTCGATCATGCCGTAGAAACCGGCGGTCTTCGCCGAAAACCCCAAATCCGTAAAACGCTTTGTATTGGAGGGAGGAGCGATAAAGGGACCGTGCGGGGCGTTGGTCGTGATATAGGCAAAGAAGGGCTTTCCTTCATCTTTCACCTTTTTGATCCATCCCATTCCCGCCGTAAAAAACAAATCGGTGCAATAGCCTTCGGTTTTCACGAATGATCCGTTGTGACGAATGGTTGGGTTGAAATACTTGTTACCCGGCGCATCGGCACAAGAGCATTTATAAGCCTGGCCAATTCCTCCCGCCCCGTGAATGAAAGCCTCGTCAAAACCGCGCTTGTGAGGCTGATAGGGTTCCTCGTCTCC
>JABHOU010000094.1 GCA_018695085.1 Opitutia bacterium
AGGATCCCGAGTCCCAAAATTTCAACATCACTCGGAAAAAACGCTCGACTTGATAAAACCCGAACGAGCTATCCTTGCCGAATTATTGAATCGTGGGCCCCAAACCGGTGGGCAGTTACGTAGCCGGGCGAGTCGTATGTTCGATTTCGAGGGTCTTTCCGACGTGGAGGAAACCGTAGCGGAAATGCAAGACCGCGACGAACCGCTCGTTATGGATATGGATCCTGCCCCCGGTCAAAAGGAACGGCGTTGGCGTCACACCCTTGCCCCTCCTCCCACCGTTGAGGAAAGCGAGGTTGGTGCAGTCTACGTGCCTGCACCCGATCCTAGCATAGAAAAAGTAGAATCAATGGAGACCGAGTTCAAGGAACTTCGTGATGAAGTCGAAGCTCTACGTTACCAAGTTCGTGAAATGTCCGATGACTTTCGCGAATTCAAGAAGCAGTTCGACTAGACTACCTCGACTATCGGGAATCCCTCAGTTCGCCACTGGTCAACTGTTCTAAGAATTCCTCGTAAGTTCGAGCAATGCCATCCTGCAGGGAAATACTCGGAGCCCAGCCCGTGCCCAAGATGCGCGACACATCCATCAATTTTTTGGGATTCCCATCGGGCATGGACGTATCCTGTACGATTTCGCCATCGAATCCTACGGCGGACATTACCAGTTCAGCCAATTCACGGATCGAAACGTCTTTCCCACATCCGACGTTCACCCAATCGGGAGGATCATCCAGTTTCAGAAGATGCAGCAGGGCAGCGGCCAAATCGTCAACATGCAGGAATTCGCGCCGGGGTTTTCCAGTCCCCCAAATGGTTACCTGAGGAGCTCCGGCCTCTTTTGCCTCGTGAAACTTACGCATGAGAGCGGGCAACACGTGGGAATTTTCCGGATGATAATTATCGCCGGGGCCATACAGGTTCGTGGGCATTGCGGAATGAAAGAGTACCCCGTACTGGTTACGGTAGTGGCGGCATAGTTCCAAGCCACAGATTTTGGCGATGGCATACGCCTCGTTCGTCGGTTCCAGAGTGCCCGTCAGCAAGCACTCCTCTTTCATTGGCTGAGGTGCCCCACGAGGATAAATGCAAGAACTTCCCAAATTAAGAAAACGCTTAACCCCGTTAGTCCAAGAAGAGTGGACGAGGTTTAGGTTAATTGCCAAATTTTCACGGATAAACTCGGCGGGGTAGGTATTGTTAGCGTAAATCCCCCCCACCCTTGCAGCGGCATTCAGAACAACATCAGGCTTTTCGGTAGCCAGAAAACCGTCCACGGCCGCTTGGTCGTAAAGATCCAGTTCAGAACGGGTACGGGTTAGGATGTCCCAACCACCTTCATTCTCAAGAGCTCGAACAACGGCAGAACCGACCATCCCACGATGTCCGGAAACAAAGATTTTCATGCGAATATGCCAGGATGTTCAGGTAGTTGCATTTTGCAACGCTAGCTCATTCTCGGCCAGTTTCATGTCGGCATCGACCATAATGTGCGCCAATTCCTTGAAAGTCACCTTTGGCTCCCAGCCCAGCTGTTCCTTGGCCTTGGAGGCATCGCCTATCAGCAAGTCGACCTCGGCGGGACGTTCATATTTCTCGTCAAACCCGACGTATTCCCTACAATCCAAGCCCAAGTAGGCGAAAGTTTCATCCAAGAACTCTTGCACGGTATGAGTTTCGTTCGTGGCAATGACATAATCATCAGGAACATCCTGCTGCAACATCAGCCACATGGCCTCTACGTATTCCTTCGCGTAACCCCAGTCTCGCTTGGCATCCAGATTACCGAGAATCAGCTTTTTTTGAAGGCCAAGCTTTATACGAGTCGCGGCACGAGTGATCTTGCGAGTAACAAAGGTTTCGCCTCGACGCGGAGATTCGTGATTGAACAAGATCCCGCTACTGGCGTGCAAACCGTATGACTCACGGTAGTTGATTGTCAACCAATGGGCGAAGACCTTGGCGCAACCATATGGAGAACGAGGCCATAGGGGCGTTGTTTCCTTCTGGGGTACCTCCTGCACCTTGCCGAACATTTCGGAGGATGAAGCCTGATAGTAACGTACTTTTTCAACCAATCCCGCCTCGCGAATGGCTTCCAGAATTCTCACCGCCCCCAAGCCGGTAACGTCTCCGGTATACTCGGGCACATCGAAGGAAACGCGCACATGGCTTTGGGCTCCCAAGTTGTATATTTCATCAGGTTGCAATTTGTAGAGCAACTTGACCAGTTGGACGGCATCGGCCAAGTCCCCGTAATGCAGGTAGAGTCGGGTGTCATCCACCAAGGGATCCTTGTAGAGATGATCCAAGCGACTTGTATTGAAAGTAGATGCCCTCCGCACGATTCCATGCACCTCGTATCCCTTTTCCAAAAGAAACTCTGCTAAATATGAGCCATCCTGCCCGGTTATACCGGTAATCAACGCTTTTTTCATGCTTGTGGAATATTACCGGCTAGATGGGTCATTCGTAAAGAACCGACTCTCTCAAGTTCCCGGCGTCACATCCCATTGACCTTCCAATCGATTGTTCAAATAAGGATAAGCTTCAA
>JABHOU010000441.1 GCA_018695085.1 Opitutia bacterium
CTCCTTTAGCTTCTCCTTGTTGCGATCATACCACTCGGCGACGGTGAGTGAATCGGGCCAGGCGTGCGAATCCAGGCGCTCCTGCGCATATTTTTCCAGAGCCGGAGCATAGCTTTTCCAGTTGGGGTAGGGCGGTTTCTCTTCCCATTCCTTACGCATCCTTCTCATGGCAAACAAGGATGCCGTTTCGCATAAGCTCTCCTCGAACCACTGGTTGCTTTGGTCCCCCGCCTTGTATCCGCAAATAATGTGGCAAAATTCGTGGGAAAACTGAAAGGCGTACTGGCTCCAAAAAGTCTTGTGGGTATCTAGCCTCACGATGTACTGCCCCTCGTTCCCCCTGCGAAACAACACGATGGGACCCGTACGGGAACGATCAACTATGATGGGCTTGAGCTCTTCCTGCGAAGCATGGGGCCACAGTTGCCTTGCCGATGAGTTCAGTACCTTCCCGATGTCACGCAGGGAAGCCCCGCCCCAATCGGCCTTGGTCACTCTGATTTCCGGAAAGCTTTTCTTTTCTTTTACCGCTGCCTTCGGCTCAATGGAGGGTCCCGGGTTTGACAGTTTTCGAGCCAGAGCCTGCGAGTCCGGTTTGAGGTCTGAAAGTTTAACGTCGAAGTTCCGCCCCTTCATGAAAAGCGTAACTGTATCCGCATCCGCTCGGATGAACTTTGCCTTTATGGTCGTGCCACTGACTTTCGTCCATTCAAGAAGGTCCGCTTGCCCGAATGCCAGATGCGTGGCAAAGAGAAGAAATACATAAAAAATCTTGGTGGCTTTCATTGTTGATTGGATTTTGTTTGGAATCGAGGGGAGGCTTTAGATGCTTGTGCACAAAGGGAACGGCTTGAGAGGCATTGAGGCAATCGTAGTAAGGGGAGCGGTGCTCGTTGCCCATCTAAGGCGTCATTGCGAGGGAGCCCGTAGGACTGACGCGGCAATCCAGTCAAGCGTTTCAGTTTCTCACGATGCCGACTGGATTGCCGTGTCGCGTGGCTCCTCGCAAGGACAAGAAAAGGCACCATCAGCCTTGGTTAGAGCTGTACGCTTTTGACGAAACCAGTAGGGTCACGGGACCTTTATCTTCGGCTTGCCCTTCAACCAGCCTAGAGAGATAAAGAACTTGTCCATTTCCAAAACCGTTTTCTCGTAATAATTTCCCTTTTTCCCCTTGTTGAAGAATCCGTGTGGTTGGCCGGCGTAGACGTGCAGGTCCGATCGGCTCCCCGCTTTCTCCATCAGGGCCTTGTATTTCTCCGCCGTGGAGACGGGGATCAAGCTGTCTCTGTCGCCGAGGAAGACGATGGCCGGCGGCGTACCCTTGCGGATGTTGTGGATGGGGGAAATCTCCTTGTAGCGCTCAGCCACACGGGAGTGGCCATAGCCCTTGGGACCGTTGTCGTACACGGGATTGAAAAGAGCCAATGCGTCCGGCTTGGACGACACCGAAAGGTCTTCGCCCTCCTCCTCCAGACCGGACACCGTACCGGTGGCCGCTGCCACATGCCCGCCGGCGGAACCTCCGCCCGCAGCCAAGCGCTCTGGATCGATCCCCAGCTTCTTCGCGTTTTGGCGAATCCAGCGAACGGCCGACTTTCCGTCTTTCACGCACTCGAAGGGTGGGGTGCCTTGCCGAGATTTCACCCGATAGTCGGCGCTCATGGCGACCATGCCGCGAGAGGCGAGATATTCGCAATGCGGCGCGAACTGGGCGGGGGTGCCGCCACTCCAGCCTCCGCCGAAGAAGAATACGATTGCGGGCCGCTTGTCCTTCTTCGCATCATGCCCCTCGGGATAAAAAACGTTCAGGATCAACTTCGATCCACTCGCTTCCTTGTAAACAAGGTGTTCGGCACCTTGAATTGGGGGACCGACTTTACCTTCCTTGGCCGAAATGGAGCAAAGGAACAGGCTGCATGAAAGAAGGGTAAGGAAAAGTGAGTATTTCATGCCATTCAATTTGAAAACCTAACGCCAAAAGAGCGAGAGCAAAGACCATGCAAAGTCATAATACCTTTTTGCGACCGGGAGGAGCCAAATCATGGTGGACGATGGCGTTCCTTAATCTGTTCGATCTCTGCGATCGTGGTTGAGAGTAATCCGAAATCTGATTTCCGCCACTTCTCGGAAAAATTAATCCTCCGAAAGAAATCATCCATGTCGAGTTCTCGGCGCTTGCTACTTCCTTGGGTTTTACGCTAATTAGTATAAGTTCTTTGCTATGAATCCTCTTCCTCACATGTTATTTTTGACTTTCGCCAAAAGATTTTTAGTCGCTGCCGTGGCTTTTTCGTTCATGCAATCCGGACTTCGGGCCGAGTCGCTCGAGATGTGGATCAGTTCCCATCAGGATCAGGTCTATTACGAAAAGATGGCGGAACTCTACCGCAAGAAGACCAAGAAGGACCTGACGATTTCGGTGAGCGCCTACGGCTTTCGGGAAATGCCGGATAAGCTGGGCGTAGCCTTCCGGACGGGCAAGGGCATACCCGACCTCGTGCAACTGGACGAAACTTTCTTTGGAGTGTTCCTCGGGGCAAAGTCTCCCTTCGTCGACCTGACCAAACAGGTAAAGAAGTCGGGCTTGGACAAGACCCTACATTCTAGGCGACTGGAAGTGTTCACCTACAAGGGGCAGGTATTGGGCATTCCCCAATCCTTAAGTGCCATGGTGCTCTATTACCGCAAGGACTTGTTCAAGGATCTCGGGGTGAACCCGGACGATATGGCGACTTGGGAGGGAGTTGAGAAAGTGGGGGAGAATCTCCAAAAAAAGCATGGCCAGCGGCTCATGGCGATAGACGGCACACTTTTCGATGTGTTGCTGCGACAGCGTGGAAGCGACCTTTTCGACGCCAAGGGCAAACTGCTTCCGGATTTCGAGCTGGCGGTGGAATTGCTGGAAAAATTCTCGGACCTCTCGGAGAGGCAGATCACGGTATTGCCCGACCGAGGTACCATTTTCGACCCTGTCTTTTTCAGTGGCGACCTGGAGACGGGCGAGGTGCTCTGCGTGCCCGGGGCCGACTGGTACGGGCTCGACCTGTTTCAGCAGTTCGCCCCCGATATGAAGGGAATGTGGGGCATGCTCCCACTTCCCGCATGGAAGGACAAGAAAGGCAAGTTGGGTCCCCGAACCGCGACTTTCGCTGGTCAAGGCCTCATGATTTGCAAGGGCAGCAAAAAACAGGAGGCGGCTTGGGATTTTATCGATTTCGTAATGAAGGATCCCGACGCCAACGCCGAACGTTTCCTGCAGGGGAACAGCTTTCCCGCCTACAAGCCGGCTTGGAAGGACAAGCGCCTCCTGAAGAAGCACGAGTACTTCGACCAGTCCATGGGCAAACTTCTGATCGAGCTGGAAAAGGAGATTCCTCCCGTTAACGTGACTCCCAAGCGACCGCAGGCGATCTTCCTGATGCAGGAAAACTACTTCGGGGCCATCATGTTCCAAGCTCTAGAGGCCCGCAAGGCGCTGGAAGAGTACCGGGACGCCATCGAGTCCAAGGACGACAACCGGAGGTAAGCGGCCTCGATTTCCCGGTATTTTGCAAACGCATCGTACAGGGCTTAGTTCTCTTCTACTGTTCATCGGACCGTTCTTCGGTCTCTTGCTCTTGTTCTGGGC
>JABHOU010000339.1 GCA_018695085.1 Opitutia bacterium
CGAGCACTCACTGCACTAGCCGAAATTGCCCGTAAGGACAGTGAAGACGATGAAGCCATCGATGCCCTCGAGCGACTAGTGAATCTTTATCCCGAGAGCCATTACTGTGAAAAAGCTTACTATGACCTCGCCGTCATCCATGAGGACATGGTCGCAGGTGCCGATTACGACCAAGGGGCGACCCTCAAGGCACTCAATTTTTACGAAGATTGTTTAATCCTTCATGAAACTCCCCCTCCAAAGTCGCGTCACGAAAACAACGAGGAGTTTGCCGCAAGATTAGCCACTGCCAAGGAAAGATTGGTCAAAGCTGAAGAAGGACGGCAGCGAATGCGGGAAGTACTTTCGGCGAGCAAACTTCGCGTTGGTCGATTCGTCGAGAAAAACGGGAGGTTTTTCATTATGCGCTGGAAAGAGCTAGGGGCTCGTCCTGCACTTCAATTTTATGGAGAAGCGATTACGGTTGCTCCCGAATCGGAATCAGCTCGTGAAGCCAAAGCTCGGATTGCTGACTTGCGCGGCAAGGAATGAGCCACACCCGTCAAGCAAACGGGTCTAGCTATCGTTGGGCATCTTCTACGTCCCCTTATTTTCGTTTTTCCGGCATAATCTTCTTTCTCTTTTGCTTTGTGCTCGGAGGTTGCCGGTATGCTCTTGGTCCTGCCGGAGAACTTTCGTTTGATCGTCTATATGTGCGTGTCGTTCAGAATGATTCACTCGCACCACAGGCCGGAGCTCTACTGTCACGTGCTCTTCGCGAGGAAATCCTTCGCGAAGGACGGGCTCGGATTGTGAATTCTCAGGAAGATGCGGATGCTATTTTAACGGTTCGCCTTATTGACTATGATCAAATTCCCGAAGCTTATCGCTCCGACGATACTGTGCTCGCCGCTAGTTTTCGATTGAGACTTTTTGCCCTTGCCCACTTAAACTCGTCACCAAGTGGGAAATCCCTATTGAAGGAAACTCTCTTTAACTCCAATGCGTCCACCATAACGTCAAGCGTGACCGAGACACCCGTTTCTCGGCAACCTTTGATGACATCCTCTCGATCCCTTGCCCGAAAAATTGCCGCTTTCGCAAACCGAACGGAATGGTGACCATTGACCTTGATACTTTCTTCGGGGACACTCGCCCTCGAATTCTAGCTCCTTCAATCTTAGCCGGAGACCATGCCGACTTAGCTGGCTCGCTTGCCGAAATCGAACATGACGGCCGCCGCTGGATCCACTTGGACGTGATGGACGGACACTTTGTTCCCAACGTCACGTTCGGACCCCAGACAGTGGCGGACTTGCGTCGCCGAACGGAAATTTTTCTAGATGTCCATTTAATGATGGAATGCCCCCATCAATTTTTGGATGCCTTTGCCGAGGCTGGAGCAAATCTTATCAGCATACACATCGAACCCGACTACGATCATGCAAAAGCTCTCTCTCGGATTCGTGCTCTAGGCAAGCGATCAGGCATTGTCATCAATCCTGATACACGCCCCGAAAAAGTCTTTCCCTATCTTGATGAGGTGGATCTTGTTCTTTGCATGACCGTGCAACCCGGCTTCGGGGGGCAAGCCTTTATGCCGGAAGTTCTCGACAAGGTCGGGATTTTCCATGAGCTTCGCGAAAAGGAAGGACATCGTTATTTAATCGAAGTTGACGGTGGAGTAACTCCTGAACACCTGCCACTTTGCACCAAGGCGGGAGTGGATGTCTTTGTGGCGGGGACAGCCTACTACAAGGCCGATTCGGCAACCCGTACAGCTTTCGCCAAACTGGCGGGCGAGACCGCCTAGTCTCTTTTACAGCATAGGTGCAATTACCAGCGCCACAACGGTCATTAACTTGAGCAGAATATTGAGGGAGGGTCCCGAGGTGTCCTTGAGAGGATCTCCAACTGTATCGCCAACTACCGCAGCTTTGTGGGCTTCGGAACCCTTTACCAGTTTTTCTCCGCCGACTTCGTAGCCTTCCTCGATCATTTTCTTGGCGTTGTCCCAAGCACCTCCTGCATTCGATTGAAAGAGGGCCAAGAGTACTCCCGATACGGTTACCCCGGCAAGGAGTCCACCGAGCATCGTCGCTCCGCCAAGAAAACCAACAGCTACGGGTGTCATGACGGCAATCATGCCGGGAGCCACCATTTCACGAATTGCGGCCTGTGTTGAGATCGATACGCATTCCCCGTATTCTGCTTCATCTATGGCTTTATCGAATACACTTTTGTCCTCCTTATTCCAATCCTCTGAGTCTACACCTTCGTTTCGTTTCATGACTTCCAAAGCTTTCTTTAGCGCGGGAATATCTCGGAACTGGCGACGCACCTCATGGATCATCGACATGGCAGCCCTTCCCACGGCATTCATTGCCAAAGCACTAAAGAGAAAGGGCAGCATGGCTCCGACAAAGAGACCAGCCATGACTTCGGGTTTGGTAATGTCTATTGCAGCTAATTTTTCCACATGAGTTTGGTTATAAGATGCCGTAAAAGCGGCAAAGAGCGCCAGTGCGGTTAGTGCCGCGGACCCTATTGCAAAGCCCTTGCCTATTGCTGCCGTTGTATTGCCGACGGCATCTAACTTGTCCGTCCGTTGGCGCACTTCGGAAGGCAGCTCTGACATTTCGGCAATTCCACCTGCATTATCGGAAATTGGCCCGTAAGCATCTACGGCGAGCTGAATCCCTGTGTTCGAAAGCATCCCTACAGCGGCAATCGCAATTCCATAAAGACCCGCCAATTCGTATGCTCCGAGGATGGACGCGGCTATTACGAGGATAGGGAAAGTGGTGGAGATCATCCCAACTCCTAGGCCAGCAATTATAGTAGTGGCTGAACCCGTAACAGATTGTTCTACAATAGATTTTACGGGCTTCTTTCCGGTCCCCGTGTAGTGTTCAGTAATCAAGCCGATGGCCAACCCAGCAGACAAACCAATGATTGTTGCCCAGAATACTCCCATTGCGGTATACTCTATACCGTTAAGTTGCCAAGTCTCAGGAAGGAGTTTGTTAATTACATAATAGGAAGCCAAAACCATTACGGCAGATGAACCAAATTCTCCTACATTGAGAGCACGCTGCGGATCTCCGCCCTCCCGCACCTTAACGAAGAAAGTGCCGAGAATGGATGTTCCAATCCCAATCGCCCCCAACACGAGTGGTAACACTACGGGCGAGAGTCCTCCAAGAAAGTCTTGGAAGTCGGGAGAGGCTGCTACGAAGGCGGCGCCAAGTACCATCGTAGCTATGATTGAACCGACATAGGACTCAAACAAGTCAGCGCCCATCCCCGCAACGTCTCCTACGTTGTCACCCACATTGTCTGCAATAGTGGCGGGATTGAGAGGATGATCTTCAGGAATTCCGGCTTCCACCTTCCCCACCAAGTCTGCACCAACATCAGCTGCCTTCGTATAAATTCCTCCGCCCACGCGTGCGAACAAAGCAATGGAAGAAGCCCCGAAGGAAAACCCCGTGATTACCGCAAGAGTTTTGGTAAGGGCATCCCCTCCCTCAAAGGCATTGAAATGCGTACCGAAGTAGGCAAAGAGTCCACCTAGACCAAGAATCCCCAATCCAACCACTCCAAGACCCATCACGGCACCACCGGAAAAGGCTATTTCAAGAGCTTTGCCCAGACTTTCTCGAGCAGCGTTTGTCGTCCTCACATTGGCCTTTGTGGCTACACGCATTCCTAAAAAGCCAGCCAATGCGGAACACAGAGCTCCGACAACAAAGGAAACAGCCACCAATGGATCCGAGCCTTCATTTTCGGATCCACTCCAAGCCAAAAGTGCAGCCACACATACGACGAATATTGCTAATACGCGGTACTCTGCTTTAAGAAAAGCCATGGCTCCCTCTTGAATCGCCTTGGCTATGTTCTTCATACGTTCTGTTCCCGCATCTGCGGCACTAACCTGTGAGGTTTTCCAAAATGTAAAAAGAAGTGCGACGACACCAGCCGCCGGAACACCATATATCAATTCCTGTAAGTTCATTTTTGTATAAAATTTGCTAAAGCCTTCATTGGTGATTGCTTTTGATCGTTTTTGATCGTTTTTGATAGAAAGGCAACCAATAAACTAATTTTTTATCCACGAAAAATGGACCAAGCTTGGTAGGCAAGATGTGGTTTGGTTCTTTGCCTTAGTTTTGAGTGACTTATTCAGTAAGGTAACTGCCATAAGCAGAAATAAATCTTTAGGGCAATCCAAATGTAATAGATCTCTTATTCCGCCTTGCAAAGAAGATCCTTTTTACTAGGATTAAAGTCATGAACTCGCCCATCTTTAATATATTTTTCGTTTGTGCCAGCTTTTCTTTTACTTGCTGCACCAACACTTACGAGCACACTTCTCGTGGAATTGCAATTCCCCATGACCAAGCATCTCGTGGCGTTGCAATTCCAATAAATCAAGACGCTTTACAAATTAAAGCCGACGAGTATGACACTTTTTTTGAACGTCGATATGGTTTACTTTTTAAGACCTTTGCCGGCGAACCCTTCTCCGGTCGAATCGTAACGATTGAAAATGAAAATGGCCGTGATTTTGTTGCGACTGACGAAACTTATAAAGCTGGGAAGCGCGACGGTCTGAGTGCACGTTGGTTTTCCGACGGACAAAAGATGTACGAGCGTCAATATCACGAAGGGAAATGGCACGGTCTCGTAACTCGATGGTGGCCTAATGGGCAAAAGATGTATGTTCGAGCGTATACTAACGGTCAGCGACATGGCCAAGATGTCACCTGGAGGTCCGATGGAACTCAGATCGATCTTTCGATGCCCGTAACTCCTCCACCTGTCCGCACAAGTTCTCCGCGTACTGAATTGGGCATTGTTACCGATACATCTATTTCCAGTGGGCCAACCGCACTTCCCGAGACCGAAACCACGATCGATCCAGTTTCATCGCTCCCTCCCGTCGAGCCCTCTTCCGTCACCCCCGTTACTTCTGGAACTGCATTGGATACCTTGCCGGGTCTCCCTGCGAGTCCTGCAGGTTTAGATACCAGTTCACCTGCTACATCCGGTTTTCCGGAACTGTCGCCAGTTCCAACGTCGGATCCTCTTCCGCTTACCGGAACCCCAACCTTTCC
>JABHOU010000484.1 GCA_018695085.1 Opitutia bacterium
CCCTTTATGCGCATATCGTCGATGCCCTCCTCGGAATAGAAGGCGGCGTGCGGATTGAGGATCAATCGATGGTGGGCGGGGTGCTTAGGGTCGCGCCATGCCTGCAGTAGGGGCGTATCCTCGGATGGTGGTTCTTGAGGGAGTACGTCGATGGCAGCACCCGCCAGCTTCCCGCTTTGAAGCGCTTTGGCTATCGCTTCTCCGCCCGTTACGGTTCCACGGGCGGTGTTTACGAGGAACGAACCTTCGGGCATCAAGGATAGGGTTCGGTCGTCGATCAGGTTTTTCGTTTCATCGGTTCCCGGGCAATGCAGGCTTAGGACACGAGATTGTCGCAACAGGTCGTCCAGGTCCTCCACGCGATGGATGCCGAGTGCCTTATCTCGACCATCGGGGGCGTATGGATCGTAATATGCCACTCTCATACCCAATGCCTTAGCTCGCAGGGCCGTGGCAGTGCCGATGCGCCCTACGCCCACGATGCCGAAGGTTTCTCCGCGCAAACGCTGAAGTGGCTTGGCCAGCTCGTACGACCAAGGGGCGCTTGTATCGTCCCGCAGACGATTATTCAGAAAGTGAAACCCTCTGGCTAAGGCCAAGGCCATGCCGATGGCCGAGTCCGCCACCTCTTCGCTCCCGTAGTCCGGGACGTTGGCAACGTCGATACCTCTTTCTCGAGCGAAGACATGGTCTATGTTGTCGTAACCCACGCCGCAGCGAACGATTAGTCGGCACTTCTTGAGGCGCTCGATCGTCGGGCGCGAGATGCTTACATAATGGTAGAGCATGATTGCATCGGCATCCTCCACCCTTCCTACTAAGTTTTCCTCGCCCATTGCCTGAAGTGTCTTTACTTCGGCAAACTCGCCTAGAATTTCTCGCTCGAAGGTTGCGGGTTCCTCCACGAAATCAGTAACCACTACTTTCAAAGGATTGGTCATCGCTGGAAAGAATGGAATATTTCCTCAACTCCGGCAAGAATATCGCCAACTGGACTAACTGCGTCTTCCGAGGTTCTCGCGTAGAGAAAAAAAGTCAGGCGGCTTTCCGCGAAGCCGCTCCATCCAAATCGTCCTCTTCTTTCCTCAGTTGCTTCTTTAGCTCTCGGAAGCTGATCATTTTTTTCGAGTCTTCGTCCCAGAGACGAGAATTGATTGACTTTAGACTCCCCAAAAGCGTCATAGACTTTACTTCTCGGAAGAACGGGTCGGCCATATGACACTTCTCCAAGTTGTAGTTGGGGATCATCGGACTTAGATGGTGAAT
Organism: Opitutia bacterium; assembly: GCA_018695085.1. GTDB lineage: Bacteria > Verrucomicrobiota > Verrucomicrobiia > Opitutales > Seribacteraceae. The sequence continues at coordinate 1,267 of JABHOU010000484.1, forward strand.
GTGATGAAAGCCGATGTTGCCCGAGAACCATTGGAGCACCTTTGGCAGTTCATAGTATGAACTGCCTTGGATGGCGGCAGTGGTATAGTCCCATTCCTCGCTTTCCACCCAATAGGCATCCTCGTACTGGTGTTGGACATAGAACATCCATACTCCGCATGAGCTAGCCATTAGCATGGCAGCAAGTTGAAACACCAACCAAGGCAGAAACCCGATAATGCTAATTAGTCCGGCAGCCATTGCGATCAAGGCAAAGTTCATCAACCATACGGACCGTTTTTCACGCGACTTCGCGTTTTTTGAAGGAAATCTTTCAAGTACTAGAAAAAGGAAAATTGGTGCGATTACAAAAAGCACAATTGGGTTTCTCACCAATCGATAGGACATTTTTCTCCATCTAGAAGACTCTAGGTATTCCTTTACTGTAAGCGTCCAGATGTCTCCCATTCCCCTACGGTCCAAATCTCCAGACGTGGCATGATGAACCGAATGTTCCCAGCGCCAGTGAAAATAGGGGGTGAAGGTCAAGAATCCTGAGATGAAGCCTAAGTAGTTGTTCGCCTTTTTTGACTTATAAAAAGAGCCGTGACCACAGTCGTGAAAAATAATGAATACTCTAACCAGAAACATTCCCCCAAGGAGAGCCGGTGGTAGGGCCCACCACAATGAGAGAGAGAGGCCAAGAGACATGTAAATCCATAATCCCCACAGAGCGAAATAGGGGCCGATTGAATTGACCACCTGCCAACTGGCTCGAACAACGCTTGGTTTTTGGTACTCGCTCACGATCTTCTTCCACTTGGAAGTTGCTTCCTTGTGGCTCGCTTTGCTTAGCTTTTTGATCTCCTCATTCATCCCTTCAATCCATAATCAAGTAATCTTTTAATATGTTCAAGGTAATACGATAAGCGGTAGCCAATTGACTCCCTATTTTTCGACTCGTATGCTTTGACTTGAGCCAGTATCGCAATTCCTCCGAAAATGGTAACTATGAAAAAAACGAAGTTCTTTTTCTCAATCTCGGCGATCTTCGGCCTTGTCCTGAGCCTCTTTCTCTTTGCCGGGCTGGCGGGGGCCAAGGAGCGATCGCCGAACGTGATCCTGATCCTCGCAGATGACCTCGGCTACGGCGACCTCGGTTGCTTTGGTCAAAATACGCTCAAGACGCCTCGTCTCGACAAGATGGCGACGGAGGGCATGAAGTTCACCCAGTTCTATGCGGGCTGCACGGTGTGCGCCCCGTCCCGCAGCGTATTGCTCACGGGCAAGCACATGGGCCGTACCGTGGTGCGGGGCAACTCCGCCCAGCCGATCGTCATCCAGCCGGACCAGCACACCTTGGCCTCGGTTCTTAAGAAGGCGGGCTACGCCACCGCCTGCGTGGGCAAGTGGGGGGTAGGAACACCAGACAATTTCACCAACCCCAACGACGTCGGGTTCGACCACTTCTTCGGCTACGTTAACATGTGGCACGCCCACAATTTCTATCCCGAGTTCCTCATTCGCAACGGCAAGGTGCAGAAGTTGCGGAACGAGGTGGCTCCGAAGTGGAAACGCTGTCAGGACCCGAAGCTTCCGCAGGCTGGCCGGGGGGTGGCGGTAAAGAAAGTCGATTATGCTCCCGATCTCTTCGCTGAGGACGCCCTCCGTTTCATTCGGGAGAAACATGAGCAGCCCTTTTTCCTCTATTTCGCGATGAACGTTCCGCACGCCAACAACGAGGCCGGCAACCGGGGCATGGAAGTGCCCGACCTCGGCGAGTTCGCCAAGAAGGATTGGCCCGAGCCCGAGAAAGGGTTCGCCGCCATGATCAAGAACATCGACCGCGACGTCGGCAAGGTCCTCGACTTGGTGGCCGAGCTGGGCGTGGCCAAGGACACCCTAGTCGTCTTCACCTCCGACAACGGCCCCCATCAGGAAG
>JABHOU010000166.1 GCA_018695085.1 Opitutia bacterium
GCCGCCTCCTTTCTTTATCGCCACTGGAAAACCTGTAACAAAACCTTGCGCCTTTATCTTCTTATCGCGGTCGGAGTTCTCGTCTGCATAACCTCCGCAGGGATTTATGGCTACTTAACCCAAGCCTTTGACGAAACTCTCAATCAAATTGAGGGATATGAAAAGCAAATCTCCAGCTTGCAAGTGCAGCAACGGGAATATGACCGCCAAGTGGCCGCCTATCGTGAGTCGGGTGCCAAGGGGTCTCTGATCAGGGAAGAAAAACATGCCGAGGAACGAACTCGACTGGAAGGGTACATCGCGGAACGCCGCAAGGACATAGTGGCTGCCGAAGAAGCCAAGGCCCGTCTAAGCGAAGAGGCCGATCAAACTATTCTCGGTGAAAGAGAACGTCGTGAAGCTGAAAAGACGCGCATCGAGGGTTTTATAACAAGTCGTAAGGAAGACGTTGGCAAACTTGAGGCCCAGAAAATATCGCTGAAAGAGGAAGTGGACCTGCGAATCGTATCCGAGTTAAAGGGCATCGAAAAAGTAAACGAGCGAATATCCGAACTCGATGCAGCAGTTAAAGCCTATCGCGACAAAGGTCCGGGAGGACTCTTTAAGGAGGATGGACTTAAGCAAGCAGCGAAATTGCTCGAGACTCAAGGTCCTGAAAGAGAGTCCCTGCGCTCTCAAATTGTTGCCTTTAACGCCAATGCCCAGAAAGCCCGCGATGATCTCGCCGCTCAGCACGCAGCCTTGGATCAACGAATCACAGGCCTCCAACAGGAAACGAGTAAGGCTAGCTTGCAGATAACCGGCTTGACCACAGGGGGTGCCGAGCAGGCAGACAATATTCGAACCGCCCTCGAAAATCTTCGCAATGCTCGCTCCTCAGTAGACGATCGCATTGTCGCATTAGAGGACGAAATCGCCGATGCCAGCCGAAAAATTACTGAATTCAGTGAAACCGAGAGTGAATTTGGCCCCGACAGTTCGGCCGAACTCGAAGGAAAAAAAGCACAGCTTCTAGCTAAAAAAGAAGATGCCGAACAGCAAATACTCAAACTTCAAGGGGACATTCGACTGGCCGACATAGGATCATTCAAATTTATCGCTCGCGCCTTTGACTCGTCGATAGAGGAAGCGGAAGCAACAGGCGACGCAACCCTCATTCGCGAAGCGACTTCATCCGGAGTAAACCAAGTGGTAACATGGTTTATTCTCATACTGGTGTTGGTCTTTGACCCACTAGCCGTAACCCTGGTAGTTGCCTTCAACGCATCTCTGCTGAAAGGGAAGGGTATGAGCAGCGTTTCTCCCGATGGGACAGTCGCTCTTGGAGGAGATGCTTCGATGGTTATGGAGGGAGAAGGAGAGAACAACCCCGGCGACAAGGTGTGGACTAGGCTCGGATTGCTTCCTGTCTTTCTAGTAGTTGGTCTAGTTATTGTTTTTGGGGGCTACAAGTTCTTGGGAAGCAACGATGAGGGGACTACTTCCGGAAACGGCTTTTCGGGTGGGAAGGTTTCGAAGACTGCTCGAGAAAAGGATTCAAAAGCATTTGGATACCTACCCGACGAGGCCTTTGCCGCCTTCGCATTTACGGGAGCTCGGGGTATGGAAGAAGTCGGGATTCCAAAAATTGTGCTCGATAGTTTTGTTCGCCGAGCACCCTTCGTCCGCAACGTATGCTGGGATCCCGAGGCGTGTGGCGTGGCGAACGACGGACGCTTTCTCTATTTTCTCAAGTTCCCCGGACAGCTTCAACGCTCGGGGCGCGAAAGCGATGTTCTCTTCGCCTTGGTGTTTCCTCTCGATAATGCGGGAGTGCTCAAGGAGTTCGTGCTCCGTCAGTTGGATCTCAAGAGTGCTTTACCGGAATGGCGAGTCGTTGAAAACATCTCCCCTGGCTACGTTGCAGTCAGTCACAAGAGCGAACACGTATCAATCGGTTTCGACGATAATTGCCTGGTAGCCTTAACTTCCTGGTGGTCCGATGTCCCTTCACCTGCTTTTCTAGATGCAGAACTTCGTGATATTTTCGCTCGAGCAGTTCCATACGATGCCAAAACCGACGATGCCTTTGGAGAGCTTGCGAGAGCTGATTTCGACGTCGCCTTGTCTTTCGATTCAAAACGTTTCTTCGCAGGTATCCCAAAAGAGAAGGAGGAAGAGCATCTTTATTCCGATCTCCGTCGCTTTCTCGATTTTCGTCTGCTGCTATCTGGAAATATGATGGACGGGAAAGTCCTAGTTGACAGCCAATACGTTTACGATAAACCAGTGCTCGAAGAGGGTTTCGGGGTCCGCGTAGCAGGTGAACTTGAAGCAGCTCGAAATGGAAAATATGCTTCTGCCCTGCAGGGCTTTTCCGGCGAATTCATGGAACTCTTTGCCCAAAAATTTGACTTCAACACCGTGTCGCAAATCCTTGAACGCGTCGATCTTTCCAAGTCCAAAGGGTTCGAGATTTTCCGATCCAAGGAATTCCGCAAGCGCCTATCAGGGAAAACAACAGGGACTTTTTCCCTTGTATTGGGCACTCAGGAGCCAGGTGGATCTGCTCTCAGGCGAACTATCGACCTTCTGGTGGAGGCTCTCAACCCGTTATCTCCCGA
>JABHOU010000328.1 GCA_018695085.1 Opitutia bacterium
CTCGATACGACGATGAGTCCCCCGAAGGTCATCGAATCGATCTTGCAACGCCACCAACTTCTCCCGGGCTCCACCGTCGTCGAGCATGTGCTCACGAATGAACTGGGTAAGATCACGCACATCCTTAATGCAGACCGCTTGATTGAAAACGGACATTGGAGAGCGGGTCCCCAAATCCACGTCCATGAAAAGCATCGACTCCAGCTTTTTGTTGTATGCGGTGAAAGAATCAAAGGTAGAGAGATCGCGCTCCTTTATGATTTTTCTGATTTTGTCGGCATCACCTAAGTCATTGAAATCATTTTCAATCGTCAGACGTCGTTTCTCGACGATATGAATTTTCTCGATTTTGCCGGAAGGGGTGCACCAAAGAACTTGAGCCAGAGTTACGTCGCTTTTGTAAGCCTCATTGTGAAACCAAGCGAGAAGGACAGAATAGCTCTCACCCGGCTTCCGCAACGTTTCCTTACGCCCTTGCCCCGTCTCAGAATCATGGATTTCGGAATAAGCCCCAAGGACGTAATCACGCTCATTGCGCTCACGACTACCGGCCTGACTCGAGGCCACGTTGTAATTACGTACACGATTGGGAACGAGGAGCGTAAGGAGAGCGTCCACAATAGTGGACTTTCCAGAACCATTAAGCCCCGTGATCATCGAAGTGCGACCATCCGACTTCATCGTGTGGACGGTCTGGTTGAAGGTACCCCAATTCAGCAAGGAAAGTTCATGCAAGCGATAGCCTGCAGTACTCTTATCGGGGGAGAATTCTAATTCAAGTTGTGATTCAAGCATCGTCTACCTCCATTTCTCCATCAAGGTCAGGCGATCGACGTTTCAGCTTTTCTCGCACCTCCGCGAGTTTTTCGGGAGGCAGCTTCGCTTTGACGATTCGTTCCACTCGATAAAGACCGCCATCCTTATCGCGGACTCTGCGAAGCATTCCCCATTCCTCAAACTTCGATACGAGACCTGAAATTTGACGATGTACCTTTTTCTCATCGTGCAGTTCCGGATAGTACGCCGACATAAGGTCTCTAAGTTCTTGATCGGAACGATACAGGTGAGAACCTTCTTCTTGGTTTTGCTCAAACCGCATAAGCTCCTCTCGCAAGAGAACAAGCAGAATGGTCTGGTGATAGGTTAACCGTGTTCGGCGCAGAAGACGGGGAAGAGGGGCTTCTGTCGAATCGTCCCAAGCGTCGTCAGAGTCCTCCTCGTCCATGTCTTCTCGGTGACGCACAAAGGCGTAACCCGCGGCATCGTCACGAGCGACCTCGAGGCCCATTTGCAGAAAATGATCACGTATACGTTCCCATTCGGCTCCGAGTTTCCCCCAAAGGTCGAAGTCTTCTTGATATACGGGCCCCTGTAGGAGTCGGACTATAACGTGCCGATGAGATATTGAAGCATTCATGATAGTTCTCGTTGAAAAAGTAATTGTTGGACTTCCGTATAACGCGGCTGAAGGGAACGGTTGAGATCGATCTTTACGACTTGATCAGGAACTAAGAGGTGACGACTATCTTCTGATGCAACTACCCGGTAGCAAACGATGTCCACGATCCCGTTTTCCAAAGGATAACGGTCCACCATCTCCGTAAGGCTAACTTGCTCCTTATCTTCAAGCACCTCGTTCACTCGGTCCCGAAACTTGGAGAGAGCTAAGGGTTCACCGACTGAATGAAGCAGTTCATTCATCCATTCCGAATCACCAGTCGTTGCAGTTTTCACCTTACCGAAAGGTTCAACTGCCTTTGGTTCCCAACATTCTGCTTCTAGAAAATTATATAAAGAGGGACGGGTTTCTATTTCAAACTCCCACTCGTCAGGGGGATTGTCGCGAAGACGGAAAGCTCTCTTGCGAATAAGACTTAAGGTTTCCCGAAGTTGCTGCCCTCCGACTCCGACGTGATCACCCACAACTTGGCGGAGCTTGCGACTAATCCGACCATAAGCGCCTTGAGCAGATGCCGCTTCGCCAAAAAGCCGATCGGCAAAGCTACGAAAAGTCTTATTCGAGTCAAAACCTCTCTTGCGCGCAATATCAGTAATTTCGTCTATAAGTTTTCGCAGATCTCGAGCCACTCCGGGATCGGTCATCATGGAACGAAAGCCGAAGTAACTCTTCCCTTGATTACAAGCTCGCAACTCATCATCGGCGTCCAAGGTTTTCTCAACAATATCTCCCTTGGAAGCATCCCCGGCAGCATAAAGTCTGGCAATTTCACGAGCGTGTTCCTTGAAAAACTCTTCGATTGCGCGAAAGTCGGACAAGAAATTTTCAATTAGATCGGAAAGGTCATGCACATTGTCTCTCACCATATCTTCGCCAAAGATAGGAGCTTCTCCTGTTTCTCTAATGCGCTTGATCTCTTCATCGAGTTCATTTCTCTTGGCGAGCAACTCTTCAATGCGAGCTTCGGGATCTGAATTCACTCCTTGCGACAATTCACGCATACCAAAAAGGATGCGATTGAAACGAGACTCGGTTGTGGCGTATCCCCTACGTTGAAGTGCCAATAAGTCGTGCAACCAGTTCAGAGCCTTTTGGGAATGTCGAGTCAGACGAAAAACATATTCTTCCCGTTCCTCGGAATAGGACTTGGTCAAGTAGCGGTGGTCCTCGTCGCACCATTCGTCCAAATAGTCCGATGGTAGTCGCTTCGGAGCATCCAAGCCTTCTTGCTCTCGCAACTGATCCAAGTGATCGGCGAGGGTGGCACCGAGTTCCTCTTCGGATGCTTCCGACACGTTCCATGTCTTGAATGTCTTGAAAAGAAAGCCTGCGACAAAAGAACCGAGTCGACTACGCATGAGCCGAACCGCAGGCGACTCTTCAAACAGAAATCCAATATCATCATCCATCACACTGAAAAACCAAATTCTTGGTAAAACAAATTCCAAAAACCAAGAGAGAGGCCATGAGTCAAAGAGAAGTTATTCCCAATTGTCTAAGTTCCCACAAAACATGAGGTTTGCTCTAATGGGAAAAATAATTTGATTTCAATGTTTAGTCCTACAAAACACGAACCGAACCCATGAAAACATTCCTTGTAATTTACTTCCTAACCCTAGTTCTATCCATCAACGCGAAAGGAACACTCGACGTGTACTGGGTGGACGTTGAGGGCGGAGCTGCCACGCTTATCGTCACGCCTGCCGGCGAATCCCTTCTCGTCGACACGGGCAATCCGGGAACCCGCGACGCTGGACGCATACACCATGTAGCCACAAAGATAGCGGGTTTAAGGAAGATCGACCATCTCATAACCACTCACTTCC
>JABHOU010000127.1 GCA_018695085.1 Opitutia bacterium
GGCCCAGCAGGGGCACAAAGTGAGCGCTCACCTGCGTGGATCGAAGGCCGACCTTTGGGATGGCGGACACCGCATCCCTTTCATCGTCAAGTGGCCCGGCAAGGTGAAACCCGGGAGTAAGTCCGACCAATTGATTTGCCTAACGGATCTCTTCGCCACCTTGTCTGAGATCGTGGGGACGAAACTGCCCGAAGGGAGCGCCGAAGACAGCGTCAGTTTTCTCCCCGCCTTGTCCGGAGAAAAGATCACATCAACACGCAACGGCGTGATTCATCACTCCATAAGCGGGCACTTCGCCTATCGACAAGGCCCTTGGAAACTACTTTTGGCCCGAGCATCCGGTGGTTGGACTTCGCCAAAGGAAAACCAAGCGAAGAAGGATTCAGCCCCCGCTCAGCTTTACGACATGAAGGCCGACGTCGGGGAAAGAAAAAATCTCTACTTCGAAGAACCTGAAGTCGCCAAGAAGTTGCTCGCCCTCCTCAAGGAAGACATCCAACGCGGTCGGAGCACAAAGGGAATCCCCTCAAATAACGACGTCGATAAAATAGTCATTTGGAAGAACGGTTCGCCCAAAGCGAAATAAGATGATTCAGCCCTTCTGCACGAGGTCTATTGAAGGTTACCTATAAGCAATTGCCAAGATACTGATTTTCATCCGTAACTGGGAGTGATTAGTTCTTCACTTAAGTTAAAGTCACATCTAGAATTTAATTTTCCGTGAAAATACCTAGCAAAAGAAAACGCCGTCGAATGGTCGGACCACTTATCGTCGCCGCTTTGGTGTCGAATGTTTTGTGTCAAGCCGAAGAACAGCTATCAATAAGCCGAAACTCTCCTGACGAGCCAATGGCGACAAGCTATTCGGCGAAAAAGTCCATCGACTTCATCGAAAGATCCGTCACTCGGTGGCAGAGTAGTCGGAAGTGCGTCACTTGCCACACCAACGGTTTGCATTTAGTGGCCGGTTCTCAAGTTACCCCCGACTCCCGCGTTCTCTCCGAAAACAGAGATTTCGCCCGCAAGTACCTGATGGGTTACGTCACGGGAAAAACGAAACAACGCGGCACCAGGGGAGCAATCGAAGGACTGGTTGCCAGTTCTAGTTATTTGGCGATCGGCGAAATGATTTCCGGGAAAGCCCTGCATCAGGATACCGCCAAGGGGCTGGATTACGTTTGGACCCAACTTGACGAATCAGGAGCATGGAACGATTGGTTGAAATGTCATTGGGGACCTTTTGAGGTAGACGATCATTTTGGCGTCACACTCGCCAGTCTGGCCGTTTCCATGTCTCCCCAAAGCTACAAGTCAAAACCCAACGTCGTTGAAGCTTATGGCAAAATGAAAGGTTTCCTGAAAAGGAACAAGGTCTCATCGCTCCATCAGAAAGGTATGCTAATATGGATTTCCAAGTATGATCCGACGTTGATTTCGAAAGAAGAGAAACAAGAATGGATCGCTGAAATAAAATCTCTTCAACAAAAGGACGGCGGATGGGTCCTCATTCATTTCGGTGACGAACAATGGAAGAGAGAAGACTCCCTAGCTCAAAGTCAGGAAAGCGACGGGTACGCCACGGCATTTGCCTTGTACACCTTACGCCAAGCCGAGATCCCCGCCGATAATCAGATCATTCGGCAAGGGGTGAACTGGCTCAAGACGCGACAACGCGAAAGCGGTCGATGGTTTACCCATTCGCCGAGAAAAAATGGAAAGCATTACATCAGTCAGGCAGGAACCAGCATGGCATTGATGGCTTTGGATAGTTGCGGCGCGTTAAATTAGCTTATCTTGCATGCAAAGTTTCCCCTCCTCCTCAGGAGTACCCTTGCAAAAGCCCGGCAATCCTAGAAAAGCCAAAGCCATGAAAACTCCTTATTGCCTGTCGACCTCCTTTTGATTTTTTTTGCTCGGGTTGATTCCCGGCATGGCGTTCGCCGAAAAGGCCGTATCCATTGCCGGCGTCTACCCAAGCCTCACCAATGCCCTGCAGGGCCTTCCCGTCCTTGACCGTCGTAGGAGCAACTCGGATACGCTTTTCGGAGGGAGGATTGTATCCCGTGTCAGTCATCTTCAAGGGGCCGAAGATTTCCATTTCGCAAAACAGGTCGAGCCGGAGCTTGGTGACCCGGCGAACGACCTCATCCAGCAACTGAAAATTAATATCGCTGTATCTGAGCTTTTGGCCCGGTTTGTATTGCAGTTTCTCGGCTACGCACTTCGCGATGCACTCGGCGGATACGGCCTCCAGAAACTCATTGCTTTGAAAGCCCTCAAGCTTAGTTGCCGGGTAAGAGAGTCGCACTTAGCATGAATGATACCACCACCCCACTCACTCCCGAATCCCCGCAACCGAATCTTGGAATGGCCGCACCACCGCCCACCCACCGGAAGACCAGCGGTCTCGCCATCGGGAGTTTTATCTGTGGCTTGGGCGGACTGGTTTTGAGTCTTCTCACCGGTTTGGCCGCCATCATCATGGGGCATGTCGCACTGGGCAAGATCGGCCGGAGTGGCGAGGAACTGGGAGGCAAAGGCCTGGCAATTACAGGAATGATCCTCGGCTACCTGTCGATTCCGCTCACGGTCGTCATCGTTATCCTCGTCGGTATGGTGAGTGGCGGATTCAACGAGACTGGACGGGAGATCGAGACCAACAGCAAACTGCAGCGGATCAACAGTGCCCTCACGATGTACCGGCACCGGGCGGGAAACTATCCCTCGGAGTCACAGGGCGTGATGGCTCTCGGCGAGAAGCCGACGACCGCCCCGGAGCCCCGGAGCTGGTAACCGATTTTCAAGACCCTCCCGAAGGATGGCTGAGATCAGGAGTTCGTCTACAAGTATCCCGGATCGAAGCACCCGAACCAGCCGGAAGTGATCTCGAAAGGAAAGGACGGCAAACTCGGCACTTTTGACGACCTCAGCAGTCAGGATGGGCAATACTAGAAACCTGAGACAACCAATTATCCCCTGACTCAACCCACGCGGATCGGGGCGGGGTTACTTCTTGGACTCTTCCCACGTCTCAACCTCTTCGCCTTTGCTGTTCCAGAATTTCGCGGAAACCCATCTGCCGTCTTTGTAGGTTTGTTCGGTCCACTTCTGGCCGTTCTCGTGCCAAAACGTCTGGAGGCCATCCTGTTCTCCGTCTTTGTAGGTTTGTTCGGTCCACTTCTGTCCGTTCTCCTGCCACGTCCTATGGTGTACCTTTCTGCCGTCCCTGAACTCCATCAGGGACTCTACTTGTCCCGAATCATGCATCACCTTTGCCCAACCGCTGAATGGTTCTGATTCGTTGGGCGGGTAAAGGAGGTAGTCTCGCCGTTCGATTGAGTCATAGTCGATAGCCTCTTTGACGAGTCGCTCAACGTCGGCATCGCTTATCAGTGGTTTTGGACTATCGGCAGAGGGCTTTGCGTCTTCACTCGGTGGCGTTGGGCTCTCACTGGGGGACTCTGCGACAGGTGTCTCTGCGGGGAGCGGTTTCGCGGTATCGGCAGAAGGCTCTTCCCTTTGATTCGGTGCCGATGGGTTCTCACCAGTCGAGTCCGAACCTTGGGCCTCTTTCCTCGTCTCAACCTCTTCGCCTTTGCTGTTCCAGTATTTCTCGGAACCCCCTAACCAGGCACCGTCTTTGAAGGTTTTTTCGAGCCACTTCTGGCCGTTCTCGCGCCACTGTGTCCTGAGGCCATCCTCTTTGCCGTCTTTGTAGGTTGATTCCTGCTTCTTCTGGCCGTTCTCGTACCAATTCGTCCCGAGGCCATCATATTTGCCGTCTTTGTAGGTATACTCCTCGCTCTTCTGGCCGTTTTCGTACCACATCGCCTGGAGGCCATCTGGTTTGCCGTCTTTGAACTGAGCCAAGCCCTTTACTTGCCCCGAATCATACATCTCCTTTGCCCACCCGCTGTATGGTTCCGATTCGTTGACCCGGTACACAAGGGCATCTCGTTCTTGGAGCGAGTCGATTTCGACAGCCTCTTCGAGAAGCTTTTTGACCTTGGAGTCGCTCAGCGACTTCTCACCACAACCCGCGATCAGTACGCGGCAAACAGCAGGACGAGTTTCTTCATTCCCCATCCCTACCACTTGCAAAGAGCAGGGGGCAAAGCCAAACCACCCTTAACCGGTGCACCGCACCCTGCTTCCTGCACCTTTGCAGGCTGTGCCGTGCACCGCACCCTGTTTCCTGCACTGGGATGGGGCTATTCGCCGCCGGTGGTGTGGCGGTTAATTTCCGCTGCCGCTCTCCAGGGGTTTCTGTCCCTTCGCGTAAACACAAAGTGTCAAAAAAAAGACACAATCGAAGACACAGTGGAGATTTCCCCAAAAAGGAAAATCCCCTAACCAGCTAAGATTAAGGGATTTAAGAGTGGCTCCTGCGGTTGAATTCGAACCAACGACCTATAGGTCTAAAAACACTATTTTACATGGCGTAAAACGATAGTGTGAACACTATTCGCGTGCATTCGTGTTCATACTGTTCACACTAGTGTTCACACCTTCTCGATGTCCACCTTATTTAAGAACGCCAACTCCCCTTTCTGGAGAGCCAGATTCTTCGACCACGACGGCAAACGAGTCTCCCGAACAACCGGCACAAAGTCCAAGCGCGAAGCCCGTCGTGTCGCAGCAGGATTTGAAGCAGCAGAGAATGCGTCTCGCAATGGGGCTGGCCGCTTGTCTGCCACTTACGAGAAGGTCCTTCAACGCGTCGTGCGCGACGCAGAGGCCAGCAAGTTGAAGCTCGCAGACACAGAGACCTGTGTGCGCGAGATCCATAAAATCGCGGATCCAGAATTCAAGGAGTTCGCACTGGGTGAATTTTGGGAGCAGTGGATTACCGAACAAGAGACTCATGTCACCGCTTCCACCGTAAACGGATATCCGGACGCAGTCCGCTGGTGTGAGTGAGCAAATGGCGAAGGGTAACCGCGTCGCGGCCATCCCCGGTGAATTCAGGAAAGTATTTTTTTACGGTGTCATCAATGCTTAGGTTGCCGCGCTCGTGCAACAGCAGCGCGGCGGTAATGGTGGCGACCACCTTGGTCAGCGAAGCGGCGGCGTAAATCGTGTCAGGCTGGGCCGGGGAGTGGACGGGTTCCACGCTTGCTTTGCCGTACGCCTCCGTGAAGTGGACACCGTTGCGCTCCACCCACAATACACCTTCCGGAAGGTGCTTCTCCTCCTGCGCCTTGGTAATGGCGTCGCCGATGGATTGAAGTTTTGGGAGATCAAAAACGTCTTCCAGTTCGGCAGATTGCAGGGGAGCAGTGGGTGATTCACTACAGCCCGACACTACCCAAAGGCCCAGCGCTAAAACAAATGGAAGGTAACCAAAGATGAGCTTGGAAAGTACGCTACGCTACAGCGATAAGCAAGGAGCTTGCCGCTCTGTTACCTCGATCACGAAGGCAAGGCAAAGAAGCTCGAACAAGGACTACGCGTCCTCTTTGCCCTCGGCTTAAAGGCGGATTGTTTCCGCTCCGCAAGCCGACGGGCCATCGTCATCGGGAAATAAAACGAAGATACATAGGAAAAATTCTTGGACAGATTCGGTCGGAACGTCATTAATTAATTCAAAGATGACCTTTATGATGCCATCAAGTCCGATCCTTTATTCCGCCGTCCTAGGCATGACCGCGGCTTGCTCCCTTGCCCAAGCGGAAAAGGGAGCGTTGGATCATGCGGACTACGTAAAGGTGAAGTCGCTCCTCTCGGCGAAATGCTATTCCTGCCACGGCGCCCTCAAGCAGAAGGCGAAGTTGAGACTGGACACGCGTGACCTCATGCTGAAGGGCGAAGTCATCGTTTCAGGTAAGGCAACCAAAAGCCTGCTCATCGAGCGCGTGGAGGACATGAGCGAGGACCGCATGCCGCCTCCCGAAGACGGTGCCCCCTTGAAGCCTGAGGAAATCGTCTTGCTTCGCCGTTGGATTGACGACGGAGCCAATGCGCCAGCCGATGAGCCTGTTCCACAAGGCCCTAGCGAGCACTGGGCTTTCAAGACGCCGAACCGCACGCCTTTGCCGGCCGATGCGGGCAACCCCATAGACGCCCTCCTGGAAAAAAGCCGGGGGAAGCTCGGACTGAAGGCCCAGCCCGCGGCGGAACGCACGATTCTCATCCGCCGCCTCTACCTCGACCTCATCGGTCTCCCACCCACCCGCGAACAATTGGAGGACACCCGGCCTTGGAAATCCATCGTGGAC
>JABHOU010000185.1 GCA_018695085.1 Opitutia bacterium
AAAAGTGAATTCATCGGGCGGCGCCTCCTCGGTACTGGTCGAAGGGGGCAAAGTGGTTGTACTGGCTAACCACTTGATTGCCCACGATGCGAATACAGGTAACAAACTCTGGGAAAACGACGATGTCTCGGGTAAGAGCGCATCCCCCGTCCTTTGGCATCCCGGAAAAAATCCAATGGTCGTATGCAACTCGAAAAACACCGCGATAGGAGTTGATCTCCATACGGGCAAGACTCTTTGGGAAAAGCCTGGCGGCGGAAGTTCAACCCCAGTACCATCGGGAGAGTATCTGGTGGCACACGCAAAGGATGAGAAAGCGGGAATCGTCTGCTATCGTTGGACCGACAAAGGCATCGAGGAATTCTGGAAATATCCAAAAGTTACAAGACGTTCGGATTCCAGCCCGATCGTCGAAGGCAATTACGTCTTTTTGTTCGGGGCGGACATGCGACTCTGCCTAGACCTAAAGACGGGCAAGGTCCTCCACAAGGAAGCCAGCAAGCACGACATCTCGTCCCCCATCTTTGCCGACGGCAAAATTTTCGCCTACGAGATCAAAGGTTCTTTCCTCAACATGGTGAAGGCAGACCCGAATGATTTCACCGAACTAGGCAAGACCAAGGTGCAAGCCCTACGGTGCTCTTCTCCTGCAATCGCGGGAAATAAACTACTGGTTCGCATGGCCGACAGAATAGCCTGCTACGATCTGGGTCAATAGGCCTACGGGGTTCAACGACTTCCGCAATATTTCGATTGCGGGGCAAATTATCAGCCGAAAGGATTTCCTTAACATTTACATCCACATAAACCCTTAAAAGAAAATAATCACTATGAAGCATCTACAATATATCTGCCTTGGCTTGTTAATGGGTTTGGGCGTCTGCCTGGCCACGGGATTCACCGACGAGGGCCGCGAAGGAAGGTACCAAATCGAATCAGGAAAGATTCTGGTCTACTCTCCTACAAGCGGTCGCGACATCAATAAGGAATACCTCATAAAAATCGACACAAAGACGGGCAAAGTCTACAAGCACATCGAGGTAAAGGGCGACCAAGGGTCCTCCGATCGCTGGGTAGACATCACAGGCTCCACAGTTAAGAAAAAATAAGGAACCGGCCTTAAGCCCTGCTCGATCGAGGCTCGTATCGACGATTTTGGCGAACGGCCAAAGCAGGCAATTCGGGCAATGAGTTTCGAGGTCCACCACCATCCGATAACTCGGAAGCAGCTTTGCGGAGTTCCTCCCATCTTGACCAGTCCAAGGATGGTGAAGTCGCCGTCAATGCAAGCAGGCTGTGCCACTCGATTCGAGCACGCTCAATGTCGCCGATGCGCAATTCCTCATCGAGAACTTCCTTGCCGTGCGAACCGGATTCGGCTCGTTCGCTAATGACGTCAGCGGCACCCTCGCCATACTCAAGTGGAACGCCGGCCTGGAGAAAACCCGGGCAGTCAACCGCCCCATAAGCTTGCCGGCAAACGTAGGCGAGCCGGCAATCGGTGGAGGAATAAGCGCGAAATCGATGGCCAGCTCGAAGGTTTGCAAGATCGCGAACCAAGTCCTCAATAGGATATGTCTCATCTTCCAGAGCGGCGGCAATGGCGAGCCCCTCGCCACGGGAAAAGAAACTAAAAACAATGCCTCGGCGAGTGGGTCGCCCTTCCTCGTCGATAAGACCCAATCGATACCAGGCTTCGGCCGGTGAAGCGTTCGTCAGCCGGTCCATACTTTCGTTGGAAGCTTCTTCGAAAGGCGAAACATACTCCCGTTTACTCGTTCGCAAAGGAGGATTAAGAAGCACCTTGCCCTTGGCGTCACGCCAACCAAGCACCGTGGCTTCCTCATAGCGAAGTCGCGCATGCAAGACTCCCCCGCGGTCGACGAACTCGTCGAGGCGACCTCCGGAGGCTAGCACCGGGAACAGAGGGGCAAAGACCTTCTCGAGTCCTCGGCGTCTCCAAGCTTTTTTCGCAAACTTGCGACATTTCGAAGGGGGCTCGTCAGTCATGATTTCGCGCAAACGTCGGCGAAAGGACTTGATCAGAAGAACCTGTTGCCCACCCGACTCCTCATCCATTATGGCTATGGGAATCTCGCGCCCATAAACCTTTTCAACCTTGCTCCCAAAGCGACAAGGATTGCCGACTTCCACCTTATCCAAAGTCTGGTGCAGAGAAAGTGCGGGCACCCATTCATCATTTGCCAAGACCAAGGCTTCTCCCAATGAGACCTTGGACTGGCCTCTTCTCCGCTCCCATTGACCTGCCGAGTTTTGCATCTCGACGATTTGATCCCTCTCCGGATCTCGCTCATCGGAACGATTTAGTCCCAAACCGGGAATTTTTCGGGAAGTAACTTTTGCCAAGGAATCTCGTAACCCGAGGCGCACTTGCTCCTCCGAAAACAAACGGTCTCCCAGCTTGCGAGCAGCCTCGAGGGGAGAATCTCCACGAGAGCGGGCAAGGTGCATAAAGGTGAGCATGGCGGACCAGTCGATGGTTTTGGAACGCTTCACCTTCAGCGGGCGAGCCTCGCTCATACGAGATTGCTTTGGAGTAACGAGGACATAACCCCTTTCGTCCAATCCGCGTCTCCCCGCTCGTCCATACATCTGCAGCAATTCGTCGGGTCGAAGCATAACCCGCTTGTCGCCGATACGATATTCTCGGTCGGTGACGAGTACTGTTCGCATGGAGAAGTTAATCCCTGCCGCAAGACCGGTGGTGGCAACCACGGCCCGAAGTTGACCCGCCTTGGCGAGAGGTTCGACAACGCCTGCCCGCCGAAGGTAATCGAGTCCGCTGTGGTGGTAGGCAACGCGACGCTTGAGCAGATTTGCCAGTTCTTTGCCGGCAATCCGCTTTTGCTCGGGGGTCAACTCCAGAGGATCGACCTCGGGAAGTTCTATAGCTAGCTGGCGGGCCAAGTCCTCTGAAGCTGCTCGGCGAGGAGCAAACAAAAGAATAGGCCCCATACGAGATTCCAATGCGCGTGCCACAAGGCCAGGCAAGAAACTCCTCCCCTTTCGAACCTCTCTCGAACCCTTCAGGAGAGCCTCGGCAAAAATCTCGTCCAAGGGCACGGGTCTCCTTCCCTCACTCACCATTTCAACGTCACGACCGTGGCCGACTAGCCAGTCCACCACATCTACGGGATTGGACACGCTCCCGCTCATAAGAAAAAGTTGAGTGGAGGCTGGTGCAGTGGCAAGGGTAACCTCATATGCCGGTCCGCGTTGGGTATCTCCAAGCAGCTGATATTCATCGACCACGAACAGATCGGGGCCTTCGCCTCGAAGCATCGAGGCCCGCTGGGTCTCCAGAGTCGCCACAATCACGCGGGCATCGGGTTTGTGCCGAACGTCTCCGGTAACTAGCCCGACCTCCCATCCACGACTCTGCCACTCGCGAAACTTGTCGTTGGCCAAAGCTCGCGTTGGGACTGTATAGACGGCACGCCCTCTCCAAGACGATTCCATAAGAAGCTCGAATACATAAGTTTTACCGGCACCCGTGGGGGCATGCAAAACCACGTCCCGACCATCTCGCAGAAGTCCCAAGGCGCGACTTTGCCAAGTATCGGGAAGCATCAGCTTTTCACCGAAATTTTTTATATCCGTTTGCATCCAAGCATGCTCCACGTTGAATAAGAGGCGTTGTGAACAAGTATTGGCCACATGCAAACAGGATTTGCAAATTGATAAAATTCCCGAGGAGAGAGGAAGAGCAGTCACCAGCATGCTGAATATCATCGTAGCTTGCGGTCGATCTCGCGTAATTGGCAAAGCGGGGCGACTCCCATGGGACATCAAAGAAGACTGGGAATACTTTCTGGAAACCACAA
>JABHOU010000190.1 GCA_018695085.1 Opitutia bacterium
AAAAGCCCTTTACCCAAGACCATGGTCATCGAGTTGGCCAATGGTGGCGACGGCTACATCCCCCCGCCCGAGCAACATTTCCTCGGCGGCTACAACACTTGGGCCGCCCGCTCCGCCGGGCTAGAGGTACAGGCGGAACCCAAAATCGTTGAGTCTTGCCTTCGTCTCCTTGAGAAGGTTGCCGCGAAACCACATCGCGTCCCAATGGTTTCTCAAGGCTCCTCGGCAAAGGCCATCACCAACCTCAAGCCCGTGCACTGGTGGCGCATGGACGAATTCCAAGGTCCGCTTGCAATTGACGAACAAGGCAACCGCGACGGTCACTACGAGGACGGCGTAGTCTTTTACCTCGAGGGCCCGGACTCGAAAAGCTTCACGCCCGCTCAAGTCAACCGCTGCTCCCACTTCGCCGGCGGTCGCCTCCGGGCACGCCTGCCGAAGCTTGGAAATAACTACGCCATTTCTTTATGGTTCTGGAACGGTATGCCCGACAATTCCCGACCCGTGCTCGGCTGGATGTTCAGTCGAGGACGCGACCATTCGCTC
Source organism: Opitutia bacterium (assembly GCA_018695085.1). Classification (GTDB taxonomy): domain Bacteria; phylum Verrucomicrobiota; class Verrucomicrobiia; order Opitutales; family Seribacteraceae. The sequence goes on from JABHOU010000190.1 coordinate 547, forward strand.
GACGCCCCCGGCGATCACCTCGGTCTGGACGGGAAAGGCAACCTCCTTTTCAACGACGGTGGAAAAACCCACCATGGGAAAACAACGGTGAAGCGCTGGACATGGAGGCAAGCAACCCTGACCCGCAAGGGCGAGGACGTCCGAGTCTATCTCGACGGCAAGCTCGAGATCAAAGCCAAGGCAAAAGCCAACCTGCTCGCGGAAGACTTCTTCATCGGCGGGCGCAACGACAACCGGTCCAACTGGGAAGGACGCATAGACGAGGTCGCCCTATTCGACCGAGCCCTCACCCAAAAAGAAGTTGAGAGCCTGTCGCTTGATTGATGGAAAGAAACCTCTCACCAAGTCGCGGAGAACGCGGAATCCCATCCACTACAGTGAAACCTACGCACGCTTGTCATTGCGAGCCACGACATAGTGCGGCAATCCAGTCTGAGACGCAATGCCAAATGCCAAAATATATCCTTCCTCCCTTTTATGAAAACACTTCAAGGAAAGTAACTACATGAGCGATTGGGAACAACGCTATCAAGAGGGCGACGTCCAATGGGACAAGGGAGAGCCCTCTCCCGGCCTAGTCGATTGGCTGGCCGAAAACGCAGAACACCCGACAGGCAAGGTCATCGTCCCCGGGTGCGGGTTCGGGCACGATGCCCGGGCATGGGCCGAAGCCGGCTTCGAAGTGGTGGGCTACGATCTCGCTCCAGCCGCCGTCAAAGGCGCCGAAGAGCAAACCCCCGAATCCCTAGTCAACGCCAGGTTCCGTCTGGGCGACTTCCTCGACGACGAACCCTGCGACGCCTTCGACTACGTCTTCGAGCACACCTTCTTCTGTGCCATCGATCCGGCTCGACGCCCAGATCATGTCGCGGCCTGCCGGAATTGGCTCAAGCCAAAGGGCAAGCTCCTAGCCGTTCACTACATGCTGCCCAAGGACGAGGAAGGCCCGCCCTTCGGTACCGACCGCGAGGAAATCATCGAAAGATTCTCAACGAATTTCAAACTCCTCTCCGACTGGATCCCACGCTCATACTCGCACCGAACGGGTCTCGAGCGCATGTTCCTCTGGGAAAAGAGAGACTGAGCCTTTCCCCAGTCGGTGTCCTTGCAAGCCACAACGTGAGGCAGGGATGTCACACACTCATTTTCATTGCGAGCCCGTTAGGGCGTGGCAATCCACGCACTCTCTCTGTCATTGCGAGGAAGGTCTCGAAGAGAACTGACGGCAATCCAGCCTGATGCGTTATGCGAGATGCCGGGCGATGCGGAAGAGGCCAGAGGGTTCCGCTGGATTGCCGCGTCGCTGCGCTCCTCGCAATGACAAAGGGGGAGTGCGAAGAAAAATGTTTCTATGTAAAACCCCTTGTCTTGAATTTCACGCAACTCGATCACTTCTGCTTGGGCTAAAACCTTGGATTTGGTATATTGTATGATGTGAATTTCTATCGATTGGCATGCATGGCAAGTTTGGCTGTCATTTTCGGATTTGTCTGTTGGGCAAAACCGAACGAATCTTCATTGCTCAAGGGCAAGGCGATCTTTGAAAAACAATGCGCCGAGTGTCATGGCAGCAAAGGACAGGGAGTGGCGGGAGAATATGAAAAACCACTAACCGGCGACTGGCCGCTGGAAAAGCTGATCCGGGTGGTGGAAAAGACCATGCCCGAACTCGAACCGAATCTCTGCCGTGGAGAAGAAGCAAGGCTTGTATCCAAATACGTATTCGAAACTTTTTGGCAAAAGCCGGAACAATTTTCCCAATCCCGTGAAATAACCTTGGCCCGGCTAACTAACCGGCAATTCCGCCAATCCGTGGCCGATTTGTTCGCCCAGTCGCCCGGCGCCCGAATGCCGGTCGGCGTCGACCGCGAAAAGCAAGGTTTGAGAGCCGCCTACTACGACGTGAAGAAAATGAACAAGAGGCACCAAAAGAAGAAGGACCGCATAGATCCCGTGGTTGATTTCGACTTCGGATCAGGTGTCCCGCTCGAGGGTATGAACAAGGAAGGTTTCTCCGTCTTGTGGCAAGGATCGATCTTACCTCCCGAGACGGGTTGGTATGAATTCTTCGTTCATTCTTACAACGGCTTCTCCTTTTGGATTAATGCCGATGGGAAAAAAGCTTCCATTGACGAAACCGTCGTCGGAGGCAAGGAGCGAGAAAAGAGCATCCGTCTTTTCCTCCTCGGAGGCAGGCCCTACCCGATAATGCTCGATTTCTTCAAATTCAAGGATCCCATTGCCAAGATCCGACTGAGTTGGAAACCTCCCCATGGGAATAAAGAGATCATTCCCAAGGAATTCCTTTTTCAGCAGAGTGTGCCCCCCAGCTTGATCATCCAGCAAAAACTCCCCCCCGACGACTCCTCCTATGGGTTTCCCCGGGGAACCATGATCGAGCAGGCATGGGACGAGGCCATCACTTTCGCGGCGCTCGAGGCAGGCAGGTTCGCCAACGAAAGAATAGACCGATTGGCTCAGACCAACAACGAAGACGACAAGAGGAGAGAAAAGGTGGAGAATTTTTTTCTCGAATTCGTTAAATACGCCTTCCGTGAACCTCTTACCGAAAAGCAAAAGGAATTCTTCGTTCTCTCGCGTTTTGAAGAATCAAAAAGTCTCTCCCAATCAGTCGAGGAAATCGTACTTCTCACCCTGAAGTCGCCTCGTTTTCTCTATCCCGAGTGGCAGGCTCTCGCCAAAAAGGACAAGGATCCCTATGTCGTGGCCACACGGCTCTCCCTCTACCTTTGGGACTCTCTTCCCGGACGTACTTTTCACCAATTGATGGAGAAAGGGAACTTCCTCAAAAAAAGCCAAATGGAAGGTCAGTCCAAGAGAATGCTGGAGGACGACAGAGCCCAAGCCAAGTTTCAGGATTTCCTGCTCCATTGGCTGGAAATCGATCAAAACGATCCTCCGCAAAAAGATAAGGAACTGTTTCCCAAGTTCGACGATCAAGTGATTTCCGACCTCAGGAGATCACTGATCACTTACTTGGATTCCGTGGTATGGGAGAACAGGGGAACTCTCGAGGATTTGCTTCGAGCACGGGAAATACCGCTCAGCAAGAAAATGGCGGGTTACTACGGAGTCAAAAACCTTCGTGATTCCAACGCATCGGCTTTTCCTCTTTATCCTGCAGAGGATCTTGGCCGAAAGGGTCTTTTCACTCACCCCTACCTTTTGGCCAACTACTCCTACGTAGACCAGACCTCCCCGATCCACAGGGGCGTTTTCGTTTCTCGCAAGATTCTGGGTCGAAGCCTTCGCCCACCACAAGAGGCAATATCCTTCAAAAGTTCCGATTTCGACCCAAAATGGACGATGAGGCAAAAGGTGACCGCTCTTACCAAACCGGCCAATTGCATGGCCTGCCACGACCTAATCAACTCAACCGGCTTTCTTCTCGAGGGCTATGATGCCACAGGACGAGTACGCACCGAGGACGCAGGAAGAACGCTCGACACCAAGGTTGCCTACTTTGACCGCGAAGGGAACGAACTGTCCATGAGTGGACCCGCCGACCTGCTGAAGCACTCCTTGGCCAGCGAAAGCTCTGAAATGTTTTTTATCGAGGAGCTCTTCAAGTACGTTGCCAAACAGGATCCTTCATGCTACAAGAACATGGTAAATAAAAATCTGCTCAAAGACATGAGAACCAATAAGTTGACCGACCTATACCTGCAGCTTTGCTTAGAAGCCGCAACGGATGGCTTCGCTTACGTCCGCTGAAAATCAAATGAACTTAGATTTTCATAGCCTGAACCGCCGTAATGCCCTGAAGGGCTTGGGCTTGTCGGCCCTATCCCTTCCCTTGGTCTCCCAAGTTCCGCACTTACAAGCCAAGGGTGACAGTTCTTCCCGGAAGCCCAAGCAGCGGGTGATCTTCATGTTCAGCCCCAATGGGACGATCCCCAAGCACTTTTGGCCGGAAAAGGACGGGGAGGACTTCGAGCTCAAGAGCATAACCCGACCCCTTGAACCTTTCCGCGACCGCCTGCTTTTCCTCAAGAGATTGCATAACAAAGTTCGCGGCGACGGGGACAATCACATGCGTGGCATGAGTTGCCTGCTTACCGGCATAGAGCTATTCCCAGGCAATATTCAAGGAGGTTCGGATACGCCCGCAGGTTGGCCCAAGGGAATCTCCATCGATCACGAGATCTCCAATTTTCTGCAAGCCAAGGAAGAAACCCGGACCCGGTTCGGCGTTCTTCATTTCGGGGTCGGTGTTCTCGACAAGGCCGACCCGTGGACCCGAATGTCCTACGCCGGGCCCAACCAACCGGTAGCGCCTTTGGGAGATCCCTACGAAGCCTATCGTAAACTCTACGGGAACGTGATGGAGAAGAAGCAAATCAACTCGATTCTTGACGATCTCAAGACCGATCTTTCCCAAGTAGCCGACAAACTCTCACCCAATGACCGCAAGCTCCTAGTCGAACATTCCCTCCTAGTCGACAGAATGGACAAGGAGTTTTCGCGTTCGGATGACCTCAAGAACCTGGCTGGAAAACCTCCGCACCTCAAAGAAGGCGTCGAAAACCTAAACGACAATCTTCCCACGCTGAGCCGGATGCAGATCGACCTCTTGGTCAATTCCTTCGTCAATGACTTCACCCGCGTAGCCACGTTGCAATTCACCAAGTCGGTTGGGCAAGCCAAGATGAGCTGGCTGGACATCAATGAAAGACATCACACCCTTTCCCACGAGCCCGACAAAAACAAGGATGCCTACGAGAAGCTCATTAGAATCAACACTTGGTTCGCGGAAGAACTCGCCTACTTGCTAAAGAAACTGGAATCTACCCCTGAACCCGGCCAAACCGGATCCATGCTCGACCATACCCTCGTTGTCTGGACGAATGAGCTGGGCAAAGGCAACAGCCATACCCTCAACGACATCCCTTTTCTGCTCGCGGGAGGTGGTTTCGGCTTCAAAATGGGACGATCCCTTTCTTGTCAAAACAACCCGCACAACAGGTTGCTTCTGAGTCTGGCGCATGCCGTGGGGCATCCCTTGAAGACGTTCGGCAATCCCAAGCTTAGCGCGGGCGGTCCGTTGGATTTGGGCTAACCGCTCTACGGAATCAGCGCCGGATCACTGCTGAAGGAAGATAAATACGCCCTTGCGGTTGGAAACCACGACGTCGATTTTCTCGTCGCCGTTGAAATCCTCGGTTAGGAACTGAGCCCCTACCCCCGACTGATCGTCTATCTTGTGAGGGACGAACTCGGGTGCCTTGCCCTTGGTCGTCTTGAGGTCGAACCAGTAGAGCTCGCTTGCCTGCCCGGCCAAGGACGGTCGATAACCGTGGGCGAAGAAACGCCGACCCGTGACCAAGTCCTTGCGACCGTCACCGTTGACGTCGACGTAGTTGGCCGAGTGAGTCTCGCGAATCAGGCCCTTGTGAAAAGAATTGGTCTCAAAACTTCCGTCCTCCTTTTGCTTGCACCAGTAAATGCCCGTGCCGTGAGCCGAGGTGCAGAGAACGTCGTTAAGCCCGTCGCCGTCGGCATCGAGGTGATA
>JABHOU010000085.1 GCA_018695085.1 Opitutia bacterium
CAAAGACCAGGTTTTGATAAATTGATTCTGACCGCGGACCGTCATTCTCTCATTCTTGAATTACGGGAGAATCCAGGTCACTTGGATCAGGTGCGGGTATTGGTGGAGGTCGACTAAGTTTGTGCTTAAACCACGGAAACTTAGCTATGAATAAAATCATTTCTATTCTAATCACGTTTTGCAACCTTGCCATAGGATTCCCTGCGGAAAAGAAAGAGAAGAAATATAGTAAGCATGATCCTTGTTCGGCAGAAATGTCAGCCCAACGGATCGAAGCGGCGATCCGTGAGCGTATTCGCAAGCCTGAGGGAGAAATCACCCAAGCTGATTATCATCGTATTACCTATCTTCCGCTCACCGGGATGGGGCTTACGGACATCGCTTTATTGGCTAAACTCAAGAAACTCAAAAACCTGAATTTGGGTTACAATGAAATCTCTGACCTGACGCCTTTGGCCGGGCTTGGCGAATTGGAGAAATTACACCTTGGTTCAAACCAAATCAGGGATCTCAGCCCCTTGGGAAATTTGAAGAAACTCAAATTCATTTCTCTTTTCCGAAATCAAATTTCAGATCTCACACCCATTGTTCATTGGACCCATGCTCAGCACCTGGCTTTGTATTGCAATCCGATTTCGGATCTAAGACCCCTTCATGGACTCGCCAAACTTGACAAAGTGAAACTTCAAGGGAATCCGGTTTCAGCTGAAATGCTCGATGCCGCCCGCAAGGTTCGACCCGGGTGCGATTTCCAATGGCAAGCAACTCAGCATGTATTTGATCAGCACAGTCCCTTTCATCGAGGCCCCGTCGAACGTCATTTGAAGTTACCGGAAAGCAAAATTCCTCAGGGAAACGGCCCGTTTTCCAAAACCTTCCGGACGAAGTATCCTGTTGAAGTTCTCATCCGTAAGTAATGCAAATCCCCGAAGGCTTTTGTTCATGGTAGTGAAACTCCTCAACCTCTTTTTAGAATACAGCTTTGCGGTTGTCATTTTGGTTGGGCTTTTGATTCAGCCGGTTGCGGCGGAGGAAAAGAAGTTTCAAAACCAGATCGTCCCTTTTCTCGAGCAGTATTGCTTGGAATGCCATGACGAATCGACCGCCAAAGGCAGGCTTTCGCTCGAAAGAATCGACCCAAGGATCGCCAGCGGACCGGATTTTGAAAAATGGCGAATTGTTCTCGAGCGGGTTAAATTTCATGATATGCCTCCGGCCAAGGCCGATCAACCGCTTGCCGCAGAGCGGGAGGTTTTATTGAACTGGATCCGCAACAAGTTACTCGAAACCCAACAGCCCGGTTATCCGGTTGAGGCCAAATTGAAGCTTCCGGAATTTGGAAACTACGTCGATCACACCGCTCTTTTCGATGAACCGCTCATCGGTCCGGTGATTCCGGGACCACCCCGGGTCTGGCGTTTACGTCAGGGCATTTACGGCAACCTCGATATTGGAGACTCACGAATGAAGAGAACCCATGCCCTCACCGACCCACTCGTACTTCGAGATGGAGAAGAGTTTCGAGATTATGCAGCCCGTTACTTCATCGATGAACCGAGCACGGAAATGCTCCTGGCGAACGCAGAAAAAATCGTTCCTGTCCGTTCTCGGTTTGCCCTCGAGATGCTGACTGAAAACCCGGAAACTCCAACCGATGAGGATGTTCACTTCGCAATACGGAAGACCTTCCTGCAAGTCTTGCGTCGTGAACCTGATGAATCGGAGTTTGATCGATTCACCGGTTTCTATCGTAAGGTCTTTGAGAAAAACGGAGGTCAGTCGGCTGCCGAGCGTCTTTTGATGGCAATTTACATGCGCCCGGAAGCCTTGTTTCGCGAAGAACTTGGCGAAGGACCCGCTGATCGGTATGGCAGAGTACGTTTGTCGCCCATGGAAACAGCCATCGCTCTTTCCTATGCCCTCGGAGATTTCCCTGAGGACGAACTCATTGCAGCGGCGAAAGAGGGTGGGCTCGACACCAATGATAAAGTGGCGAAGCAGGTGAAACGACGCTTCAAGGAACCTCCTCCCAGATTTGGAAATTCACGGGTAATGGATTTTTTCAGGGAGTTTTTTCACTACCCCTATGCGGTCGAAGTCTTCAAGGACAAGCCGGAGCGTGGTTATTACCTACCCAGGTTATTGGTACGTGATCTGGAACATCTCATCGTGTCGATTCTGGAAAAAGATCACCAGGTCTTGCGTGGACTCCTAACGACCGATCATTATTTTGTAGATATTGATTATAACAAGGAGATCGCTTATCAGCCTAGTTTTACCCAGCCGGGCAATGGAAACAATCCGGTAAGGTCCGATCCCGAGTATGCCACGATCTACGGCTTGCCCCGAGATTGGATTTGGACGGACGCGCAACCCGTTCGGATGCCCGCAGGTCAGCGCGCCGGGGTTCTGACTCATCCTGCATGGCTGGCGGCGTGGAGTGGAAATTTTGACAACCATCCCGTGCAGCGCGGCAAATGGATTCGCACCCATTTGCTCGGTGGAACGATTCCCGACGTGCCGATTGACGTCGAGGCCATGGTTCCTGAGAACGAGCATCAACAATTCCGAGAACGAGTCGAGGAGGCGACCGGCAAGCAGGATTGCAGGCGTTGTCACAAGAAGATGGATCCGCTCGGGCTCCCCTTCGAGCAGTTCACTCACTACGGTCGCCATCAACGAACTGAATTGGGTCGCCCGATTGATCCTTCGGGAGCGATCACTTTCGTGGATGGTAAAATCAAAACCGGAGAGATTGCATCGCCCATCGAATTAATGAAACGGTTGGGGAATTCCGAACACGTCGAGCAGGTGTTTGTTCGTCATGCCTTCCGTTTTTTCATGGGCCGCAACGAAACCCTCGGTGATGCCCTGACCCTCCGAAATGCTCACTCTGCCTATCGCGAAAACAATGGTAGTTTCGAGGCTCTGGTTGTGTCCCTGCTTTCCTCGGATTCCTTTCTCCTCCGCTTTGCGGGTAACCCTGAAACCAACCTGCAACACGTCAAACGAGAAGGCTAATCGTCCTGTTACCCGTACAACCTTAAACAGAGCCATGAACTTAAAAAAAATCCCCCGACGTACTTTTTTTCGTGGAACTACCCTTGGTATCGGTGGCGCCTTTTTCGCACCCTTTCTTCGCCAACTCGAA
>JABHOU010000084.1 GCA_018695085.1 Opitutia bacterium
GCAAGCTGGTCGGGGTGTGGAAGGATGCAAAGAAATACTTGAATAAATACGTCGCCATCACGAAGGAGTACCAACAAAAAGACGGAGCCTTTTCCGCTGCCGTATTTTTTCGCTCCGCAAGACCGCGCACTCCTCGTCAGCTAATCAGTTCCACTGGGCATGCTCTCGAATGGATGAGCGTTGCTCTCTCGCCCAATGAGTTAAGGCAGGACTGGTTGCTCAAGGCGATTGATCGATTAGTGACTGATATGGAAAAGTTTCCCACCGAAGTGTTCAGTGATGGCGGGTTGTACCATGCCGCCCATGCTCTTCGCAGGTTTCGAGAGGCCACCGACGGATAAATCTAACCTAACTCTAACCAGTCCTCCCATGGAGAATATGAATAAACGTATTTCGCCGATTCTTTTTGCCCTCACTCTCTGAAGCGGAATCGCTGCCAAAGAGCTTCCAGTAGCGAAACCCGAAGACGTCGGCATGTCATCGACTAAATTGGCAAAAGTGGATGAAGTGTTGAAGAGGTTCGTGACCGACAGGAAGCTTGCCGGGGGGGGGCGTGGCAATCGCTCGAAAGGTGAAAGATCGTCCACTTCGGAACCTACGGCAAGATGGACGTGGAATGTGACAAGCCGATGAAAGCCGATTCGATTTTTCGTATTTATTTGATGAGCAAGGCCGCCACATTTCCGGCATGGTAATTCCATTATTATTATGTGTGACGCAAACGAGAGATGGAACTACGCGTCGTCGAGCGCCCTGTCTTGCCCTAAGTGGTTTACGTCGCCCCAGTGGAGGAGGTTCCACTCGCCGTCCTTTTTTTCGATTACGTTTACTGAACAGTTAAGTAATGCGTATCGGCGTGGAGAATCCAGAGATAGTCCAATTACATGTCGAAATATGGCTCCGAGCACTCCGCCATGAGTGACTACAAGTAAGCTCTGTCCTACATGCCGATCTGAAAAATCCTCGATTACACTCACGCATCGTTCACTGAATTGTCGAAAACTTTCCCCTTTCGGAATTAGATAATCCGGCCCTTTGTTGCGAAAGGATTCGTATATGTCGGGGCACTGCTCAAGCATCTCCTCGGTAGTTAACCCTTGCATGATGCCCAGGTCACGTTCGCGCAATCTTTCATCCGTTTCGAAATGAAGTGCTGATGGAGCGCCAATCAGCCGTGAGGTGTGGACGGTTCGTCCTAAGTCACTCGTGTAGCAAGTGTGGAACTTCGCATTGGTTAGCCTTTCTCCCAAAGCTTTGGCTTGAGCCTCTCCATGAGGTGTGAGCGGAGCATCCGCATGCCCCTGCCAGCGACCTGAAACGTTCCATTCCGTTTCTCCGTGTCTAACAAGAGTTATTCGTGTGATATGACTCATAGGGCTTGAACCCATAAAGATGCTTTCGAGTGTCGTCACTTTCAAAAATGAGATAACAAAACAGTCTTTGATTCTTACTATGAAATCAGATAGCTCTATAGAATGATTCCACAGGATGTCATTTCTTTGAAGCGTGACGACGAGCCCATTCCCCTCGATGATCTTCGAGCGTTCGTTCTCGATTATTCGAAAGGAGAGATTTCTGACTACCAGATGGCTGCCTTCGCCATGGCGACTTGCCTCAACGGTATGAACTTCAAGGAAACCGCAACCTTGACGCAAGCGATGATGGACTCGGGCGAAATACTCGACTTCTCCGAGTTCGAAACTTTAGCGGTCGACAAGCATTCCACAGGGGGCATTGGCGACAAGGTTTCTCTTGTTCTGGCTCCCTTGGTAGCCACCTGTGGTGGGCTGGTTCCAATGATCTCAGGAAGAGGCCTTGGCTTGACGGGTGGAACTTTGGACAAGTTGGAAAGCATCCAGGGTTATCGGACAGACCTTTCCTCCTCCGAGTTGCGAAAAGTTGTGAGTGACTGTGGTTGCGTTATTACTGGGCAGACCGAACGCTTGGCTCCGGCCGACAAAAAACTTTACGCTCTGCGCGACGTGACAGGCACCGTTTCTTCCATTCCACTTATCTCCGCGAGTATTTTGAGCAAGAAACTAGCGGCGGGCGTGCAAGGACTTGTTCTCGACGTTAAATTCGGATCGGGTTCGTTCATGAAGACCGAGTCGGAGGCTCGAGAACTGGCCGAGACGATGGTTGCCGTCGGAACTCGTTCAGGTTGTCGGGTGGAGGCGCTTCTGACCGACATGAACAGACCGCTTGGTCGTTCAGTTGGAAATGCCCTCGAAGTTGCTGAAGTTGTCCGAACACTCCGAGGCGAGGGCCCTGCGGATTTGGTCGAGCTCACTTTTGCCCTAGGCGCACGGATGCTCGCAATGATCGGAACCCCTGGCGATGATGATGCCCTGCGGACTCTTCTCGCCGATGCCCTTTATTCAGGTCGGGCTTTTGAGAGGTTTCTGAAGATGGTTCACTTGCAGGGTGGCGACCCCGTTTTCGTAGAATCCCCCAGGGAACTTCCTGCCGCATCAACTATCGAGCTCCTCCCTGCCCCTAATGCTGGGTATGTAACTGCGGTCGATGCAGAAAAGGTAGGTCGCGCGGCATTCATACTAGGAGCGGGGCGAACCCGAAGGGAAGATACCGTAGATTTTGCAGTCGGTCTGAGCGATCTCAAGCAAGTTGGTGAACCTGTAGCCAAAGGCGAATCGCTTGGTCGTATTCACGCGAACGCCACAGAGCATCTGGAGGAAGCTCGAACATTGCTTGCCTCGTCCTTTACCATCGACAATGATCATTCCGAGCCTACGGATTTGATTAAGGAGAGAATCAAAGATTTGAATGTTGCTCATTAAGGGTATTGAACTTGAGGTATTTCTTGCCCGTGGTTACCCAATCTTTACTTAATCAACTAAGAAACGCTCCTAAAATATGAAAATCGCCATCGCTGTTTACGTGATTTCCCTGTCCTTCGCTTTTCAGCCCGAAAGCGTTTTTGCAAATAAGGTTCCCACTCCGGAACGTCTCCAGATCAACAACCTCACCCCACTTCCCGGTCGCGGTCCGATTCGGGTAAGACCTGTCCCCGGTGGTCGAGTTCCAGTTGAGGTTCCCACCGCTTGGTCCAGTCATCAGCATGTTTTCGTGGGTACTCTCGATAAAATAGTCGCGGGGCCCGTGGGTCGGTCTTTTCCTCCAATGTTTACGCATAAGTTGAGCTTTACGGTAAAGGAGGCCATTCGTGGTGATCTTAAACCCGGCGGCAAGGTGGAAATCTCCAATGTGGCTCGCCAACGTGTGGCTCCCGTTTTTCCCGAAGGCGAGACATGCGTCGTCGGAGCAGAGAAGAGCCGAGGCGGGTATCAAGCGAAGGTTGTGCAGAAGCTTGATCAAGCGAAGATTGCCTCTATCCGACTTGCCTGTGCCCTGCCCTTGGGATGGAGTGGCAAGGCTGGTGCAGTCACCTCCCCTTGGGTTGGGCTCAAGCTTAAGTGGCCCCCAAATCTGAAGGAAGGAGCTAAGCATTTTTGCACCGCCACAGGGAGACCTGCACTAGGTTTCGGAATTGGTGCTACTTTTGCAGTTGAGAAGGTTCCGCCTGAAGTAGACGTGAAGTGGGCGAACCCAGATGGCGATGGAGAGTATCGCCTAACGGTTGCAAACTCCGGGGATAAGCCGGTTGTCATTCCTGCTCTAAGAAAGCTTGGCGGAAAGGTTTTATGGAATGAAAGCGTTGTGATACTGTGTCAGGGCAAAACTTATCCCGCACCTAAGGCAAAAGGCCTGTCGGTGGTCACCTCGCCGGTAACTTTGAAACCGGGCCAAAAGTTGTCAGGCATCATAAATCCTCTGGCACTAGAAGGACCCGAGTGGCCCAAGGGCGGTTACCGCATATCCTTCCAGATTTGCCTAGGGGAAAACAGTAGCACGAAATCTTTCTACTATATGTCCAGACACCACGACGGCATTCGAGCCAAACTTAAGAAGGGTCAGCCCATTCGTTCCCAAGGGGACTGAATTTCTTGCAGGGTTCCTATATCTCGACCTTTCCTTATTTTTTAACCAGACCATTCCTATGAAATTGTTTTTACTTCCTATTCTTTATTTCCTTTTCATTATCAATTCCACTTTAAGCAAGCCTGAGGCGTTTGAAATTTCCTTGGATAAGGTCGACTTGTTGCCCGGAGGCAAAGAAGCGGATGGTATAGTCGGCGATTTCTTGATTCGAAACGACAAAATCGAGGCAGTGATCTCTAATTCAACCCCACTTCGAAAGGCGAATATGGGAACTTTTTGGGGTGCTGAAAACGTGACGCCCGGTTGTCTGTACGATCTTACGCTCCGAGGTGCAGACAACGACCAGATCACTGTTTTTTCACCTTCTCGCCAGCAGGGCAAGGTTTCCTATGTTCGGATTTCTAAAGACGGTTCCGATAGAGAGGCTATCGTTGAATCTGTCGTCACCTCGACTGTCTCGGGAGCATTATTCAAAAGGCACGAATACATTCTGAAAGACGGTTGGCAAGGTGTTCTGATTAGATCTACGATTCGAAACGAAGGAGATAATCCGGTCGATGGTCCGGTAACAGACAAGTGGACCAACTTTCGATCCCGAGGGAAAATCGGTTCCATTGAATGGGCCGATAGCATTGATCCCGCGGACAAAGCAGGATACGCCTATGCTTGGCTGCCCGGAAAAGACGGGGAAGTTCCTCCCGGCACTGCCCGCTTGAAACCAGGAGAAGAAATTAGCATTGAACGGTTTCTTTCAGTCGGGCGATCGCCCGCTGAGGCTTGGGGGGTAGTAGCGACTCACCTTGAGTTGAAAACCGGGAAGTTTTCGGCTCAATTTAAAGAAAACAGTGTTGGACCTATTTCGACTGGGCGACTTGACATTTCGACCGGAGGTCAGGTCATCCCTTCCTATCCTGACGACGATGGTCGCATAAGTCTTGTTCTTCCCCAAGGCAAAGCTTCCGCCATATTTGTCGATCATGGTCGCAAATCTATTGAGCGAAATTTCACTA
>JABHOU010000603.1 GCA_018695085.1 Opitutia bacterium
ACCGAGATTCAGCTCCTCCTCCTGCCCGGCCTCTTCTTTTCCCTCACCCTCTTCTCCCTCAACTTCCTCGGCGACGGCCTCCGCGACGCTCTCGACGTAAAGGCCTCCAAAGACTGATGAGCCTCCTCGAAATCAAGAACCTGAAGACCTACTTTCACACCCGAGCGGGTACCACCCGGGCGGTGGACGACGTCTCTTTCTCAATAGACAAGGGGGAGATCGTCGGTGTGGTCGGGGAATCGGGTTCGGGCAAGTCCGTCACCTGCCACACTATGCTTGGTCTTCTGCCGTCGCCTCCCGCCAAGGTGGAAGGCGGCGCGGTAACCTTCGACGACGACGACGAACTCCTTCACCTCTCGCCCCCTATCCTTCGGGCCATCCGAGGCAAGCGCATATCCATGATCTTTCAGGACCCCATGAGCTGCCTCAACCCTTACCTCACCATTCTCGACCAAGTGGCCGAGCCCATCCTCACCCATGAGAACGTTTCTCGCGAGGAAGCCGAACGCCGGGCCATCGAGATGATGAAGAAGGTCGGTATTCGAGACGCCGAGCAGCGAGCCCACTCCCACCCCCACGAGTTTTCCGGAGGGATGCGCCAGCGCGCCATGATCGCCATGGCCCTAGTCACCAACCCGGACCTTCTCCTCGCCGACGAGCCCACCACCGCCCTCGACGTCACTGTGCAGGCACGCATTCTGCAGATTCTGCGCGGCCTGCGGGACGACCTCGGCGTCGCCGTCCTCTTCGTCACCCACGACCTTGGGGTCGTCGCCGACGTCGCCGACCGCGTTGTCGTTATGTACCGCGGCAAGGTCGTGGAGCAGGGAAGCGTGCTCTCCATTTTCGAGAACCCCTCGCACCCTTACGTCAAGGGGCTCCTCGCCTGTCGCCCCACTTTCGAGACCAAGTACCGTATCCTCCCAACAGTGGACGATTTCCTCGAGACCGAAGAAGCTCCCGACGGCTCCCTCACTCTGCGCGAGCGTCCCGACGCCGCAGACCGCCTTGCCGAGCTGGAAAAGCAGGTCGCGACCGACGAGCACACCGAAGCTTTACCAACCACTGAGCCCCTCCTAGAGGTAAAGGATCTCAAGGTACACTTCACCTCCGGCGGCGGCTTCTTGGGCAAGCCGAAGGAGACGGTGAAGGCTGTGGATGGCGTCGACCTCTCCATCCCGAAAGGAAAAACTCTCGGTCTCGTGGGTGAATCCGGTTGCGGCAAGACCACCATCGGTCGGGCCATTCTCCGCCTAGTCCGGCCCACTTCCGGTTCCATCCGCTACGACGGTGCGAACCTCGCCTCCCTCAACCCCGACGCCATGCTCGCCTACCGCAAGCGTATGCAGATCATCTTTCAGGATCCCTATGCTTCCCTCAATCCCCGGCTCACCATCGAGCAGGCTCTCACCGAGCCCCTCGCCGTGCATCGCATTGGCTCAGGTTCCTCCGACCGCCGAGATCGTGTCGTGTCGCTCCTCGAGGAAGTCGGCCTCTCCTCCGCCCACCTGCTGCGCTACCCGCACGAATTCTCCGGCGGCCAGCGCCAGCGCCTATGCGTGGCCCGAGCCCTTGCGGTCGAGCCCGAGTTCATCGTCTGCGACGAATGCGTCTCCGCCATGGACGTTTCCGTGCAGGCCCAAGTCCTCAACCTCCTAAACGAGCTGCAGGAAAGCCGCAGCCTCACCTACCTCTTCATCTCACACGATCTATCCGTGGTCAAGTTCGTCTCCGATCACGTCGCCGTCATGCAAGCCGGACGCATCGTAGAAACCAACTGCGCTGAGGATCTTTATCGAAACCCCAAGGAAACCTACACCCAAGAACTCCTCGACGCCGTCCCCAAGGCGGATCTGAAAACCCTGCGCAAACGCTCTGGCTAGAGGCCGAACACTTTCTGGATTCGCCGAATCACCCCTCGTTCCCCACCACCACTTTTTGCCCCGGAGAGGTCTTTCTTATGGCCTAGTCATACTTAAGGTGCATTTCCCGAAGGGGAAATTGGCGCCCTGGGCATACGGTGTGGTTGAGGTCGATTTCCTTGTGACCCGCGAACGCGCATTTTTTCTCGAGGACGATGTTTTGCAAAAAGTCCATGAGCTCGTGGAAGGCCTCCATTTGCTTGGCCGTTGGCTTTCTGTTCTGAAAATTCCCCACTAGACAGATGCCGATGCCGTGGTCGTTGACCTCGGTTCTTTGGACATGCCCGCCCCTTTGCTGGTAGATCCACCGCGAACCCACCTCCACTTCGCCGTCGCCCGAGTCCTTGCCGCTGCCGATCACGAAATGATAGGCGAGGCCGTCGCGCATTCGCTTCACCTCCTTGTGATAGTATTCGTATACGCGGGCATTGCCGTCCTCGATCCCGCTGTGATGAGCCACGATCCACTTCCACTTCTTGTCCTCCAACACGATCGATTGGGTTTTCTCGACTACTTTTCGGATATGCTTGAATTTCGGCAACCGAGTCGGAATGATCAGGGTTTGATCGATGCGTATGAGATCGCCCTTCAGGCCGTTGGCTTTTTGGATGCCCTTCACGGTAGTCTGAAACCGTAAGGCAAGGTGGCTGAGGGTGTCGCCCGGCTTGACCAAGTATTTCCTGCCAGCCAATTGATTGGCCGTGGCGAGATCGGGCAAGCCTGCCGCGAGTGCGATTGCCATTTGTCCGAAGAATCGACGAGACCATCTCGGACCGGTCCCGAGAATTTTCGCGAAACGCGCTTGCGCCGAGTCACTCTTCATTTAGCTTCCATCCATGCATCCCGTGATACCTTTCTCACATCCGTTCCAATTGGTCAAATTGCTTTCATGACCGAATGCTCCCACACGCATCTTTTCGATGAGGCCGTAGCTACCTTGCGAACGGCCGGCTTGCGTGTCACCGAGCAAAGGCGATCCATCCTGCGCGTTCTCGCGAAGGCCGAGGGCACGCTTTCCGCCGAAGAAACCTTTGAAGCCCTCGACCCTGAGACCTGCGACGTCGTTACCGTTTATCGATGTCTCGAATCTTTCGAGAGAACCGGCGCCGTACAGCGCGGAGTGCGCGAGAACGGCACCAAGGTGTACTGCCTCGCCCATGGCGCGGATCACCACCATCACCTCACCTGTCGTTCCTGCGGGCGTACGGAGCGCATCGATGTCTGCGTCGATGCGGACCTCGCCCAACTTGCGGAGGAAAGGGGCTTTGTCGAGGTGTCGCACGTTTTGGAAGTGTTCGGCGTTTGTTCCGGTTGCCGGGAGGGTAGGGGAGTCGCGGAGTGAAGTCGTCGGTTGCCTGTGCATTTTCTTTTCTTTTCACCCTCGGCCTCCAAGCGGCCGACAAGGAGGACAAGCCGAACTCGACCTATGTTCGTTTTCATATCGATTCTCTACCTGCTAGCGGAAAGCTGAATCTCCGAGCTTCCTTTCAGTTGCACCATGGTCCATGGGGGGCCTCGACAAATTTTGGCGAAAAGGCGGTCTCCGTAAAATCCCACGACTTCACCAAGATCGGTCCGACGCCATGGTATCGCCTGCAGGACGTCCTGAATTTTTCTCGATTTGGATCGGCTCAAGTTTCCATGAGCTTGCAGGTGTCCGGCGATGCCGAAGGTTCCACCGAGTTTGCCGTTGGCAAGCCCCCGCCGGTAACTGTTGCCACCCGTGAATTCCACCCGGATGGACTTGGCCCTGCGGGTGAGGATTTGCTGGACGATCTTTCGGGTCGAGCTCCCAAGAAGCCCGCCGGCCCCCCAGAGCCCCTTGCCCTTCGCATAGTACGAAAAATGTCCTGGAACGTTCCCGACGGGAAAAAATATTCCCTATCCACCGACCTTTCGCGGGTCGAGACCTTGCGGGACCACGCCCGCAGAAATTATCGCCGAGCTCTCGAGGCAACCGGAGAAAGACTGTTCCCGCTCATGCGCCCTCCCATGCTCACCACCCCCGCATGGTCTCGCTCCATCGGACCTGCCGGCGACTACATGAAGAAGACTCTGCGTCTTCTCGGGTTCAATGCCGTCGATACTCGTGACTCCGTGAAGTCCGCCCGACTGTACGGTTGGACCATTACGGGAGCCCAGTACTGGCCTCCCACTTTTCTTCCGCACGACGTGGACGCCGCCCGCGAACGTTACGATGCCCACTACAAGGCCAGGATTCCTTCTGTACTGTCGCAGATCAATACGGCTCCGGACGTCGTTCCCACCGTTTACCAAGTGGCGGACGAACCCGGCGAAATCCGAACCGAGGAATTGAGCACGCCCGCATTTCGCTTTCGGAAAGGGAAGGACGGCATCGTCATATTCGTCGATGAATCCGGCGAGGGCATACTCCGTACGAAACGAAGTGATTACTTGGATTACGTTCTCGAGGCGCGGATCGCGGCTTCCGAAGGGAAACTGACATTTCAAGCAGGACTCTCCGAGAAAGACTCTAAGGCCGGCTTTTTCTGGACGGTTGGCAAACTGCGCCGGGACGCTCCCGAAAACGTCGCCGGCGGCAAGATCGGAACCGGTGGCTCTCGTTACGTCCGCAACAGCGCCAACCTTTCCGACAAGCCTCGCCTCTTTCGTCTCGTCCATGATGGTTCCGAGGCGGCCATGTATTTGGATGAAAAGTCGATCGGCACCTTAAAGGACTTACCCGTTTCGGGAGGTTTTTCCATAAGCGGTCCCCGCAAGAGTTTCTTCTCCTTGGTCTTGCGCCCCATTAGGAAGGGGGAGCGCCTCCGCCCAGTCTTGTCCGCGGATGGACCTGCCCGTAAAGACGTTCTCGCCGACGTCGCGGATGATCTTCTGCTGGAGGAAACCGTTCCAGATCCAAAGAAGGACGAACCCCGGGACTTGCGAACTTCTATTGAAACGAACTGGTTGATCGAGGGTGGCTCGGAGGAGGCTCGAATCGGTTTCCGAAAATGGCTGGCCGAGCGCAAGGTGTCGCCTACTCTCTTCGGGGTAGAATCCCTGAACGACATTTCCCCGCTCACCCTTGCCCGGCTAGCCGAGTCGCCCGAGCAAAAGCGTCTCTACTACTGGTCTCGACGTTATTCCGCCTGGCGTACGCCCCGCATGTTCGCCTTGGCCTGCGAGGCCATCGGCAAGGTTTCTCCAAATCCCGACCTCCGTCGCTTTGTCGCCCTGAGCGGGCATTCCCTGTACTTTCCGAGTCGCATGCCTTTGGACATGTTCGAGCTGGCGAGCTATCCCGACGTCACGCCTGGCGTGAGCGACTGGATGAGCACGGGCAGCTGGCGTTGGGATAGCCACCAGGCGGTAGCCTTTTCGGTGGCGCCCTTCAATTCAGGGGCTCGCCGAAGGGGGGCGGTTCCCGCGAACTTTCCCATGATGCACTGCGTATGGCCCGAGGTGCTTCGGTCCTACGCCCAGTTCGGAAACAACTGCAAGCTGATCAGTTTCTACAACTACGGTCCTTACTACGCCGCCACCGAGGGCATGTGGTCGGAAGCATCCGGCTCGCATCGAGCCGCTCACCTTTTGAACAATCGACTGTCCCAAGCGGACGACCTCGTCGGGGAAGGCATCCTCCGCCCGTCCCGCGTGGCCATGCTCTACTCCCGCTCCACCGAGTACTGGAATCCCGTGGCCACCTTTCCCGACAAGCGCGCTTCTTTCCTTGGGTTGTCTCACGAGTATTTTCAACCCGAACTCGTGACCGAGGAACAAGTGGCGGCAGGCGACTTAGACCATTACGATGCCCTTTACGTTTTGGAAACCCACGTGTCGCGAGCGGCGTCCGAACGTATCCTTTCATGGACCAAGCGAGGCGGCCTGCTCTGGACTTGCGCCGATTCCTTCCTCCGCGACGAGTACGATTCCCCTAGTGATTTTCTCGCCGAGCACTTCGGCTTGAAGAGAGCCTTTGTCGAGAATCCGACCACCCCATCCGTCCTTCCGGTTGGTGGGGTTTCTTCTCTCGTACCTGTCCATAAGGTGAAGATTACCAAGCCTCTGCGTGCCTTGGCTTGGGATGAAGCTCAGGTTCTCGCCACCTACGAAGAAGAGGCCCCGGCATGGCTGGAAAAGGATTTTCATGATGGACGCGTAGTTTACCTAGGTCATCGAGCCGGTTTCAATTACACTCGCAAAGCCATCCGCCTCGGCGGCATGCGGACCATCTGGCCCGATTACCCGCGAGCCTTTCTCACGCGGCCTCTCCATCAACGAAAGGTGGTCCGCGAGCTGACGGTTTCCGAACCCATCGTCCTCGCCCATGCTCTCTCTTCCAAGGGCGGGGACGTCATCGTCCTTGCCAACATGCGTGCCGACGATCTTGAAAATCTTGAAGTCAGGCTTCGTTCTCCGTCCAAGCCGATTTCCGTGCAAACCTTTGATGAAGATGGTGACCTCGTAGACGCACCTTTTACCTATGGCGATGGGGTGGTACTCTTTACGGTGCCCCGTCTACCAAGCTTCCTTTCAGGGTGGAACGAGATTGGTCAGCTTTACTTTGTTCGTTCCAAGGCCGCGCCGCCCGACGATCGGTTGGACAAACTGAGCGAGCAAACCGAGACCGAACTGAAGTCCGACGATCCGGAGACTGTTGCAGTTGCTGTTTGGCGGGCCGGTTTCTTTCCCGATTGGAAACTCGGGCCGAAGCTTCCGCCCCTCTTGACCCACGAGGACTGGCGAGTGCGACGGGCGACCGCTGAGAGCTTGGGTCGCTTGGCTTCGGATGGCGCGGAGTCGGCAATCGCAGGTGCCTTTACCAAGGAAACGGACAACCATGCCAAGGCCGAGCAGTTGCACGCCCTAGCCCGCCTCGGAAGCAACAAGTTCGAACCTTTTCACAAGCTGTTGATGGCAAGCCCGGATCCCTTCCTTCGGGAGGAAGCTCGTCTGGCCAATGAGCGTCTCCGACCTACGGTTGCTCCCGATGCTTCGCCCCGGGACTCTTATGCCGAGGCTATCGCCACTCGTTCTCCGGAGTTGCTTCGAAAAGTTTTTCAAGATCGGGAAAAATTGAACCCTGGCCAACTGTCTCGGTTGCTAGCTCACTTGCCGTCGGCTTATCCCGTTCGCTTCGGGAATGACTTGCAGGCTTGGGCAGACTATTTTGCCAAGTTGCCGAATTGATGTCCGTCTTGAACGGCTAGGTTCCGATTTGGGCTACGAAAAGGACTAACCCGATAATTGCAAAACAGAGCGCCAAACATATGGCAAAGCCCACCACGTCATATCGGGTGGGTCGTTGAAACTCGAAGTCGGAGCCGGGGAAGAGCTTGTTTTTGTCGAACCGATCGGGGGCGGCGTAGCTTTTCTCGATTTCCGCTTCGTCCTTTTCGGGATCGGGATCCACGGGGGTTTTCATCCTGACGTAAAGGCGATCCAAGTTCTCCTTGCGATTGGGCGAGGTGAGCAAGCTGGCGATAATCATTACCAGAAACGGGGCAATGATCTTAAAGGGTAGGTCGAGCGTGGCGAGGGCGGCGTTGCGGACTTTGGTCAGATCGTAACCGAGGACCTTGTCGTAGAGCAGCATATCGAAGCGAAACTGTCCTTCGCCCCGTATTACTCCTTCGACTTCCTTCACGCCTCCGGTCCAGTAGATGGACTTGCCTCCGCCGGTATCGGTCTTTTCGTTTACTTGAATCAGAGACGAGTCGGTTCGCAAGTCCGGAGCAACGGCGGGGATCAAGCGGGGTAGAACGAAGAAACTTACCAGGCAAAAGACAATGGTCGTCCAACCCGCCTTTGTCGTGGCTCTCCTCCAATACATACCGACCCAGAACAAGGCTGCGAAGGTCATTGGCACAATCCAAGTCAACTGGAGCTGCTTGAACATGTCCAGCATGGTCACCGAGATGACGACGGCTCCCAAGACCACGATTCCCCCCGTCCATCGCCCAAGGGCAACGCACTCCCTTTCAGTAGCGTTCGGTTTTACGAAGGGAACGTAAATGTTTCTTACCACCAGCGCCGAGCATACGAGCATGTAGCAATCCACGCTGCTCATAAGCGCCGCCAGCAGGCACGCGAGCATAAGCCCGACGAGACCTATGCCCAGCGGTCCAAGCAATTCCTTTGTGGCTACTCCCCATGCCATGTCGGCATCGTTTATCAGGGTCGTATCGCTACCGAACAAGGTGAGCACGATCAAAGCCGTGATCACCCAGCCGATGGTGCAAAAGCGCTTGATGAAATTTCCCGTTACGAGACCTATCCTGGCGTCCTGCTCGCTTTTGGCAGTACCGCCTCCCGTGACGATGAAGTGGGGCGTGAGGACGATGCCGATCGCGTTGATGATGACGATTACGAGAATCGCATAAAGTGGGAACTCAGCTGAGTTTTCGCTGCCGAGTATGGCGAAGTTGTG
>JABHOU010000091.1 GCA_018695085.1 Opitutia bacterium
AATATGGATGGCCATGGCAACCTAGGTCCCCCCAACCCCAGTCATCGGCGAAGATGAAGACTATGTTTGGAGTCTTGGCGGCCTGAGTAGCGAAGGCAAAGGCAAGAAAGCAAGAAATGAGGAACATTTTCATGGATTGTTTTTATATTATTAAAGTCACGGGGAAACTAAATTTGCGAGAACAAGGAAACCCGAGCACAAGGCAATCTCGAATTCGCTTGCCAACTAAAACAATGACAAGACAACTTGAGCTAACTCACTCCTTCAACTTCCAACATCCAGCTAACGTGAAGCTACTAATCTCAAAGTTCTTGCCCGCCTTGGCCATTGTCTTCCTAACGACCCAAGTCTCGGCACAGGAGACGACGCCAAACATCCTATTCATCTTTACCGACGATCAGTCTCACCGGTCCGTAAGCTGTTACCCGGAATCCCCCGATTGGGTGAAGACCCCGAACATCGACTCGCTCGCCGCCAGAGGGATTCGGTTCGCCAATTGTTACATGGGATCTTGGTGCATGGGTTCACGGGCAACCCTACTCACTGGGCATCAGACATATGGTGTCAATTCCATGAGAATGCAGGGAGAATACCCAGGCAGTGAATATGATCATGAGAAATGCCCCTTCTGGCCCGCCGTCTTTAGGAAGAAGGGTTACCAGACCGCTCAGGTCGGAAAATGGCACACCGGCACGGACAACGGATTCGGACGTGATTGGGACTTCCAGAAAGTATGGAACCGGCCCGCCTTCCCGGAAAACGCAGGCAACTACTTTAAGGAACAACTCATTCAGACCAACGGACCCAAACCCGTAATGACCCAAGGATATTCTACCGACAACTACACCAAGTGGGCAGAGGAATATATTCGGGGCGGTCACGGCAAGAAAGAGGAAAAACCATTCTATCTCTGGGTGTGTTACGGGGCCGTTCACGGACCTTTCACCCCGGCTAAGCGCCACTTCGAGAACTACCCGGATGCGAAGGTGAAAATCCCTGCCGACGTTTATCCTCCCAGAAAAGGAAAACCCGAATACTCCAGAAACAAGGAACAATGGGTTAAAGGATCCAACGGCTTGCCCGTCCTCAAGGCGGGCCGGTTTGCCGGTCGAACCGTCACTGGAAAGTTCATTCACGGGACCGATATCCATTCCCTCGAAAGACAGTACAACCAGGGAGTCCTCGCCATCGACGAGGGTGTCGGAAAGTTAATCAAGGCACTCAAGGAAACCGGACAGTACGACAACACCTTGATCGTATTCGGAGCCGATCAGGGAATCGCTTGGGGGCAGAAAGGCTTCCAGATGAAACTCGCTCCATACGACGGAACAATCCGTGGCCCGCTAATCGTTAGCATGCCGAAAAAGTTTCCTAGCGGGAAAGTATGTCCCAAACCCGTCGGAGGGGCCGACTTAGTTCCTACTTTCTTCAAGGCAGCCGGGCTTGAACTTCCTTGGAAGATGCATGGGCGCGACCTCACTCCTCTTCTGGAGAAACCCGAGCGAAAGGATTGGAAAAAACCTCTGCTCCTAGCACACACGGGAATGAGCTTTGGGGAAGACTGCGACGAGGTAATTGATATGAATGACGATCCCATCTACCAAAAGCAACGCGTTCCCTGGTGGGTCTCACTGCGTACGGACCGTTATAAATACATACGCAACCTCTTGCCTGGAGAAACAGAAGAGATTTATGACATGAAGAAAGATCCAGATGAATTGGTTAATTTGGCGATGCAGGACAAACACTTAAATCTTTTGAGGAAACTCAGAAAAAAAACCATTTCGGAACTAGAAAGAACAGACTGTGCCTTCGCACGTAAAATGCCAGCAGTACGCAAACCATAATCTGAAATAACCAGCACATGAGCAAGGGTCTTTTGTCAATTGCCGCGTTCTACTTGCTAGGGATATCACCGTTCTACGCAAAGCCTAACGTACTCTTCATAGCCATCGACGACCTCCGACCCGAACTCGGATGCTTTGGCGGCAAGGAAGTCCGTTCCCCACACATTGACAAGCTTGCAGCAGGAGGAACGACCTTCAACCGGGCCTATTGCCAAGTTCCGGTCTGCGGTGCCTCGCGAGCGAGCCTGATGACTGGCCTCAGACCTACGGAAAAACGTTTTCTCAAATTCGATACCTATGCCGAAAGAGATGCTCCCGGAGCCATGACTCTACCGGAAGAATTCAAGACGAACGGATACCACTGCATTTCCAACGGAAAGATCTTTCACCACAGAAACGACACCGCAAAACGGAGCTGGAGCGAGGCCCCATGGAAACCCAGTATGGGCGGAGCCTCTTTTCTCGACCCAAAGTCAAAACCCATGATTGGCGGGAAGAAAAAGCGCGGTCTGGTCTTAGAGTTTCCCGAGGTCGCAGACAGCGCATATCCGGATGGCCAAATTGGTAACAAGACTATCGCCGATCTCAAGCGTATGAAAAAGAATAGCAAACCTTTCTTTCTCGCCTGTGGGTTCATCAAGCCACATCTGCCCTTCTATTCCCCAAAAAAATACTGGGATCTTTACGACCGGGCATCCCTCGAGCTTGCGGACAATCGCGAACGCCCGAAGAACGCCCCTTCTGCACTCAGGGGCTCGGGCGAGATTCACAACTATCATGACCGGGGAATGAAATACAACAGCGATGAA
>JABHOU010000082.1 GCA_018695085.1 Opitutia bacterium
AAGTCCACTTTTGAAGAAGCCTCGGCATTCGCTAATTTGGCCGCTGGTGTTGTGGTGGCCAAAGTAGGAACGGCTACGGCTTCCCCCGAGGAGATTCTCCATGCAGCTCAATGAGCCTTGCCGGCATTTTTCTCGATCGAGACGGCACCCTGATCTCGCATGTCGATTATCTTCACGATCCCGAGGAGGTCCTTCCTCTTCAGGGAATAGCTGAAACCTTGCGTGCTTTGCGGGAGGCAGGCTACCTGCTTTTTCTTTTCACAAACCAGTCAGGCGTGGGTCGAGGCTTTTTTCAGATGAAAGCAGTCCATGCATGCAATTCCCGAATGCTTGAGCTCATGAAATTGAGCCCCGATATCTTTGCCGACGTATGCATTGCTACGGAAAGACCCGATCAACCGCAAAT
Organism: Opitutia bacterium; assembly: GCA_018695085.1. Lineage (GTDB taxonomy): Bacteria > Verrucomicrobiota > Verrucomicrobiia > Opitutales > Seribacteraceae. The sequence goes on from JABHOU010000082.1 coordinate 407, forward strand.
TTATCGAAAACCTTCTCCGAGATTTGTTTTGGAGAGCATTGAAAAGTTCGATCTTTCCCTTGAGAAGAGTTGCGTCGTCGGTGACTCTTGGAGCGATGTCGAGGCGGGTCTCAATGCCGGCATTCCTGCCGCTTTGGTGGAAACGGGGAATCCCGTCGATGACGATCTTCGACTCAAGGCTGCGGAACATCAAGTTTCCGTCCACTCGGATCTCACTGCCATGGTCGTCGAAAAATTAGACCTGTGCTGAATATGAATAAAATTCCGAAAAAATGGGAATTGATCGAGGATCGTTTGCATGCCAAATGTCGAATATTCGAGGTTCGATCTCAGCACTTCAGGCACCCGAAGGACGGAAGGGAAGGGGACTTCTATGTTCTCAATACCTCCGACTGGGTAAATGTGCTGGCTATTACGTCAGCCGAGGAAATCGTCATGGTCCGACAGTTCCGTTACGGATCTCAGGAACTTTCTCTTGAAACTCCCGGTGGCGTGATCGAAAAAGGTGAAGATCCGGTAGTCGCTGGTCTTCGTGAACTTCGAGAGGAAACAGGATTTTCCGGGGAAAGCACCAGACTCCTTTCGGAATGCCGCCCGAATTCGGCCATTCTCTCCAATCGTTGTCACTTCGTCCTTGCTGAGAATGTTAAACAAGTGGCCGAAGTTGATTTCGATCCCAATGAGGAAATTGAAACGGTTCTCGTTCCTATTGCGAAAATCTCTGATCACATTCGTTCCGGTGAAATTTCCCATTCTTTGGCACTTAACGCTCTCTTTAATCTATTTTTGGAAAAAGGTCTGCCCATCTCTTGAATTTTATTCCCTTAGGCATGCATGTCGACCCAGCTTTCTCCCTTTACCTCAACAGAGCTTTTATCTATGATTAGAATGCTATGAGTGATGTTCTTACCCTCTTGCTCGAAGGCGCTAAACCTTGTGCCGATCACCTTGCAAATGTCCTCGGCAAAGAAAAAGCCGAGGTCGAGGCAGAGTTGCGTCGTCTTGAGGAGGACAAGAGCCTTCTAGGTTGGCTTCCCGTCTTCAATCCTGAAAAAGTGGAGGAGGGGCGTGTTAGGGCAGTGATCGAAGTGAAGATCAGTCCCGAGCGTGAAGGTGGTTTTGATCGCCTTGCCTTGCGAATTGCTCGTTTTGAGGAAGTGGAGTCCTGTTACCTTATGTCAGGCGGATATGATCTTCTGGTTTTCGTCACCGGCAAGAACCTGAGAACGGTCGCCGCTTTTGTCTCCGAAAGACTGGCAACCATCGATGGGGTTCTCTCTACCTCCACCCACTTCTTGCTTCGCCCTTACAAGGAGCAGCGACATCTCTTGGTCGACGAGACCGAGGCAGTCGACAAGCCCGCCGTTTCTCCCTAATGAGCCTAGATCATGAAAGCTTCGTGGCGAGTCATGTGAAAGACTTGCCCCGATCTGGCATACGGGATTTTTTCGCCGTCGTGTCCGAGATGCCACAAGCCATTTCTCTCGGTATCGGGGAACCTGATTTCGTTACCCCTTGGCATGTGCGAGAAGCTGCCATCTTTGCTCTTGAGAAGGGGCGCACATCTTATACGGACAATCGGGGTCTGCTTCGGCTTCGCCGAGAAATCTCGAAGTATGTCGCCGATTTCTTTGGCCCCGAATATGATCCTGCGAACGAAATTCTCGCTACTGTTGGAGTTTCCGAAGCTATCGACGTTGCACTGCGTGCTATTTTGAATCCCGGCGACAAGGTTCTCTACCACGAACCATGCTACGTCTCTTATGCCCCAAGCGTTACCTTGGCTCTTGGCGAGGCCATTCCAGTGGGTACGAAGCCAGAAGATGAATTCGCTCTCGACCCTGCGGCTTTCGAAGCTGCTTGGGAGCCTGGTTGCAAGGCTCTATTACTTAACTTTCCGACCAATCCCACGGGCGGTACGGCTGATCGCGAAAAACTCGAACGTCTTGCGCGTTTCGCCATAGACAAAAACCTCCTTGTCATTAGCGATGAGATTTATGGGGAGCTTACGTACGAGGGCCAGCACGTCGGTATCGCTTCCCTTCCCGGGATGAAGGAGAGGACTCTTTTGTTGCACGGTTTCTCGAAGGCTTTTGCCATGACGGGATTTCGCATCGGTTATGCCTGCGGGCCGGCAGTTCTTATTGAGGCAATGATGAAGATACACCAGTATTGCATGATGTGCGCTCCCATATTAAGTCAAGAAGCAGCTATTGAGGCCCTTGTGAATGGTTCCGACGAGGTTGCTCGCATGAAGGAGCAATATCATCGTCGTCGAGACTTCATTGTTCGTCGCTTCAACGAAATCGGATTGGCTTGCCATTCTCCCCGAGGTTCCTTTTACGCTTTTCCTTCCATTCGTTCTACAGGGTTTAGCGATACTGATTTTGCCCATCGTCTTCTTAGCGAAGCTGAGGTTGCCGTAGTGCCGGGAACCGCATTCGGTGAACATGGCGCAAGTCATGTTCGAGCAAGCTTTTCGACCTCTTAT
>JABHOU010000455.1 GCA_018695085.1 Opitutia bacterium
AACTACGCTAAAGTGCAACGCCTCCTCTACCTCGTACTCGGGGCGCCCGACTCGGGGCGCCGAGCCCTTGTTCAAGACTTGATCGAAGGGGGACTCACGGAAGAAGAATCAGCCCTTAGTCTCACCAACGAGAAATTTCCCGATGGGGAAGGATTAACCAAATGGCGTTGGGAAAACGGCTCCTTCCAAATTCCCGAAAACACGGACGACACGCAACCATCACATCAGTTCCTCATATTTTCGCCCTACCTTGACCTCGCCGACCAAATCGAAGCCTCACTCGACCTGCTCGACTCAGACGACGGGCTAACCCTCGCCCGCATTCTCTTCGTCGTCCACTGTGGTCTATTAAGCGAAACATCCCCCCAGTTGCAAGAGTGGCACGACGCCTGCGCACACTTTGCCGACGTCGTGCTACTCAATCGTCGAGAAAGAGTAAACAATAAGAAAATCAAGGAATTCAAGGAACACTACGAATCCATGCGATTGCCATTCCTCGTCGAGTCCGTCCGTAAAAACCGAATTGCCAACCCCGCGAAAATACTCGACCCGATTTCAAGACGCATCTCCCATGCACTCGATCCAGAGGTAGACGTCGACTCCGACCTGCCCGACCCATACCTCGAATGCCTCTCCACAGGCGAAAGAGCCAAGAGAATTCCCCTACCGTTTGGCGAACCGCCTAAAACAAAATAGCTTTTTCCTCGACCATCTCCCCCGCATTCTTCATTTTGATTGAACCCCCTATGCCGGGGTGGCGGAATTGGTAGACGCGCTAGGTTCAGGACCTAGTGTCCGAAAGGACGTGCGGGTTCAAATCCCGCCCTCGGCACCATTCTACCATTTCAGTACACCACCCCACAAAATCATTGTCAAAAAAACCTAAAAAAAGCTTGCGCACAGGTCATTTGCCAGTCACTTTTCGATCATTCCTTTACAACCCCAAAAAAACAAACTATAAATTCCGATCCCTATTACGGTTATGAAGAACCCACTAGACACAGTAAAAAAATGGTTCATCCTTACATTCCTTGTGTTGGCATTGCCTGGCACAACCCTTATGGCTCAAGAAGGTGACGGTGGTGGCGGTAGTGCAGCCGAGGCTGCGGTAACCTCCGGAGGTGCTTCAACGCCTGCAGCAGCGGCATCGGGATCCACCGAGAGCAACCCTGTGGTAACATTGGTTCGAGCAGGCTTGGGATTTCAAAATGCCAAAAGCATTAAAATAGAAGATATAAAAACCATTGCCTTGGCCGGGGGCTCGCTAACAAATTTGGTTAAGTCGGCAGTAAATATTGAAAAGGGTGCTTGGAAGGCTACAGATTTGGTAACACTGATAAAAGTTGGAGTAAGCTTTGAAGATACTACGGGTACTCTTGATTTGGTCAATGCCGGTGATTTGATTCTAACCGATGTCACATCACTGCTTGCCAAGGGCTTGTCTATTACTGACGCTAAAACTAGCGCCGTTTCAATTAAGAAAGGAGACACAACCCTCGAGACTGTCTCTTCCTTAATTGATGCGGGTTTATCTGCTGAAGACATTGCTGGAGCGGGAAGTACAAATACTGCTCTCTATATTTCAACAAGAGCTCTAACGACCAATGACGTGTTGTACGCCGCTACAAAGCAAGTAATTGAAGGAAGCACTGGTTTCACTAACTTTCAGACTAACTTGGAAACTGCCGTGACCTTTGCCAACACTGTTCTTACCGACCGGACAATCACTTCGGCATCCGACTTTGACAGTATACCGGAAGTTTCATTAGCAAGTCTTACTGCAAGCCCTCAAACATTGGAATTCATTCGCCTCTTGGGCAAATATGGAGCCATCGGTTCCGACGGTTCCGCCCTTTCCGACACGCTAGCGGGGGCTTTCTTTGGAACCGATTTCGCCTCCGACGCAAAAACTGGGACAAACTTGCTTAGCTTTTTGGGTTCCAATACAAATGAACACGTCGGACAACTCAAAACCAGCCTTGGCACTCGCACCCTACCCTCTGGCGCTCAAGACTCTACCGTATTGCAAGTTTCAATGAGTAACGTCACCTTGGCTCCGGGTGCCAATATTACTGTTGGAGCTTCAGGTTCGACTTCCACGATCGACGTATCAGATGTCCTTACCAAGGCTAACTCGAATGAGGAACGCAAAGTTGCCATCCTCGGTGCAGCCAAGGATTTGACGATAGCTGGCGACGTAACGTTCACCAACACCAACACTGTTGAGGACCACGCTTTGGTACTGGGCGCAGCCGACGACCTGCAATTGCGAGGTCAGGACAAGGACTATGTCGAAAACGAAAAAGTCAAACTGACATATACCGGGTCCAACTTGGGTTTAGGTTCCAACGATACGTTGCGACTCATAAACGTAGATATTAAGACTGGAGGCAATTTGGCAATAGGCACACTGGATGATCTTTACGTAGGTTCCGGCTCCATCAAGGATGGTGGTGCACAAGGTCAAACCCACGGAATAACATATTCCACGACCAATGGCACTTCAAAATTTGAGGTGGGAGTCGATGACAATGTTTACCTCTACGCCAACAACCTGATCAGTATCAATGGACTTGAGTTCGGCACCGGAATGGACGACATCTACATGGACGCCATCACCATCGACCTGAGCAACGTCACCTTTCCACAGAACTCCGACGTAATGCTCCGCAGTCAATTGGGTACGGCCACCTTCCCCGGAGATACACGAGCAGTAGGAA
>JABHOU010000406.1 GCA_018695085.1 Opitutia bacterium
ATGAAAACGGATCGAGAAAGTTCAGATATCCGGTCCCCGTTACAAGAAGGGCAAATATCACTATCATAAGCTTTTATTGAACTGGCAATTACAGAATTCCCTCCCTTAAATTGATCGTCGACGTACCCATAGCCACGACAAGTCGGACACCATCCACGAGGGGAATTCCAGGAAAAAAGCTTAGGTTGAAGTTGAGGAAATCCCTCACCAGTGTTCGGGTCTACACGAACAGTAGAAAGCCAAACGGTCTGACTCGAATTGCTGCAAAAGAGATATGCGCTGCCCTTACCGATCGAAAGGGCTTCTTCTAAGGAACTTCTAAGAAAATCAGTGTCGGTTCTTGTAATTTGCCTCACGACTAAGTCAATATCATGCTCGGCATAACGGCTAAGCCCCTCAAATCCTTCCGCTGAAACCATTGACCCATTGCAACGCAGAAGTTCGTACCCTTTTGATGCGGCCCATGTAGCCAAAGGTCTGTGATGACCCTTACGCCCACGAACAAGAGGTGAGCAAAGATACAGAAATTCTTTACATTTATTCTTTTTTAAATTTCTTCGAGCGGTGGCACTCAGGCGTTTCAATAAAATTTCAACTGAGGAGCTCTCGACAGGAGCTCCAGTTGAGGGACTATGCTGAATGCCGATTCTGGCGAAAAGAAGTCTGAGATAATGAGCGACTTCCGTAATTGTCGCTACTGTCGATTTTCTGGTTCCTCTAGTAACGCGTTGTTCGATCGCGACAGTGGGAGGAAGGCTAGAAATTGCATCAACAGCAGGCCGCGGCAATTGCTCAACAAATTGACGCGCATAGGAAGACATTGATTCGAGAAACCGTCTTTGTCCTTCTGCAAATACAATATCGAAAGCCAAGGAAGATTTACCCGAACCCGAAGGCCCCGTAACTACCGTAAGTGCATTCAAGGGAATGTTGAGTGACAGATTCTTTAAGTTGTGTTCCCTGGCCCCATCGATGGTCACCGAATCCAATGAGACATTAGGCCGATATCGTGATTGCTCTTCAGCTAAACAACGCATCGAGTGTATTTTGGAAATGGAATTCTTATTAAAGTAATCAGCCAAAATGCCACCTGTCGAAGTACTAAGTTTCGCGACTTTTCTTGGTAAGCCTTGGGCAATAACCCTACCTCCATCACTGCCTGCTCCTGGTCCAAGTTCTATGACTTGATCTGCATTTGCGATGATGTCCAACTGATGCTCTATCACTATCAGACTGTGACCGTTTCCCGTGAGTCTTTTGATGACCTGCAGTAGGCATGCCACATCATCTCGATGAAGCCCGGTGGTAGGCTCATCTACCAAAAGGAGGGAAGGTTTGTCCCCAATTCCTATTTGGGTAATGTACTTGGCCAATTTCAGGCGTTGAGACTCTCCTCCTGAAAGCGTGGAAAGAGGTTGACCGAGCGACAAGTAACCAAGACCTACTTCTGCAACCGTATTAAGATTTCGAGCAGCACGGGGGATATGTGAGAATTGCTCGATTGCCTCTGTAACCGAAAGGCTCAGAACCTCGGTCACATCAAGACCATCTAGCCGAATAGACAGAATTTCATCTTTAAAGCGCCGCCCCTCACAAGCTGGGCAAGGAGTAAAAACATCTGCGAGAAATTGCATTTCAATTCGTTCATAACCAAGGCCTTCACATTCCTCGCATCTACCGTCTCTTGAATTGAATGAAAAGTGAGAGGCGGAAAAGCCCGCCCGACGGGCGCCTTCAGTACGAGCAAAGGCAGATCGAATGGGATTCCACGCATCCGCGAAGAGAACAGGGTTCGATCGAGGAGTCTTACCGATGGGCGTTTGATCAATCGTGACTATTTCGGCAAAATCGACATCTGTGCAAATATGTTCTATTTTGACCAGATTTTCCATAGGATTACCTAAAGGAGCAAGCAATCCTTCCCTGATAATGTTGTGAAGAAGAGTTGACTTTCCCGAACCCGACACGCCCGCAAGAACGACAAAGCAACCTATTGGAATGTCTAAATCTAGTTTGCAAATGTTATTACTAGATGCGCCTCGGATTCGGAGAAGTGATTGTTGCTTTAGAATTTTCTTGTTGCGAACTGATTGCAGTAGATCGATGGACTTTCGCCCCGAAAGGTAAGCCCCTGTGATGGATTTCTTGTCATCCTCCAGTTTTGCCACAGAACCGCGAAAAGTAACTCGCCCGCCTTTGGATCCAGGAGAAGGGCCGATTTCAATGACTTGATCGGCAGCTCGAATTATTTGCTCGTCATGTTCGACAACACAAACGGCATTCCCTTGCTCGGCAAGCTCTCTCAGAATTCCAATTAATCGGTTCACGTCCTTTGCATGCAGACCGATAGATGGTTCATCTAGAGCAAAAAGAGTCTCCGTGAGGGAAGCACCTAGACAGGCCGTTAAGTTAACTCGCTGCATTTCTCCACCACTCAAGGTCTTGGACGCACGGTCTAAAGATAAATAATTCAGACCAACTTGTTCAAGATATCCAAGGCGGGCACGAATCCCTTCGAGAGCAAGGTCAGCGCGAGGGTTTTTGCCGGACTTAGCGTACCGCTGGAGGTCTGCGTCAAGTTTTGCAATCGGCATGGCGTAAAGGTCGGGTAGCGTTTTGCCCCGCCAGCGCCAGAGAAGAGATGCCGCACTGAGGCGAGTACCTTTGCAGTCCGGACAAGAAACATAACTCCTGTACTTTGACAGAAAAACTCGCACATGCATCTTGTAGGTTTTTGACTCGAGCCAACGGAAAAACCTGCGGAGGCCATACCACATCCGAGTATCTTCCACATAGTCATCCTCGCCATCGAGGATGAAGGCTTTCTCGGCCTCCGAAAGGAGGAACCAGGGCGTCTCGAGGGGGAAACCGTGTTTGCGGGCAACCCGAATAAGATCTTGCTGTGACCGACCATAAACCTCGCCTCGAAATGCACGAATGGCACCCTCGACTATAGACAGTGAATGCTCGGGGATAACTCGGCGATAATCGATTTCGATGATTCGGCCAAACCCTTTACAGCGGGGACAGGCACCCAAAGGAGAATTAAATGAAAAAAGCGAAGGAGAAGACTGTGCAAAAGAAACCCCAGTAACGGGGGACCTAAGACCTTCAAATCGTGAACACAAGGATTTCCCTTTGTCGTTAAAGAGAACGATTTCACCGTTACCCAGTTTTAAAGCCGTGGACACGGCATCGGCAATCCGTTCACAGTTATCAGGGAGAATCATAATTTTCTCTAACCCGATAAGCAACTCGTCTTCAGACCAGTTCGTACCCAGCAACTCTTCAATATGGCAGAAAGAATTATTTTCGGATGCTCGTACATAGCCTGCCTGAATCAGAGCAACTAGAAATTCTTTTGCGGGAAAAGCGTCGGGACGAAGGGAACGGAAGCCAAATACTAAAGATTTACCTGCAAAATCTTTCAAAATTCCTCGGGTGAGGGAAGTGGAAGTTTCTTCTCGTAAGAGTTTGCCTGAAGAAGGGTCCAGCAGTTTGGCAACGGTCGGAAACCACACCTTAAAGAAGTCACACAATTCGGTCATCGTTCCTACCGTGGAGCGTGAATTTCGAACCGAATTGCACTGTTCAACGACAATAGAGGGACGAATGTTTTCTACGGCGTCTACCTTAGGTCGTGACATTGTTTCCAGAAATTGACGAACATAAGGATTAAAGGTCTCGACATAGCGTCGCTGTCCTTCCGCATGCAAAACCTCGAACAGTAAGGAGGATTTGCCAGCACCACTTAGCCCAGTGATTACGGTTAACTTACCGGGCATTAAGTCGAGATTAACGCCTTTTAAATTGTTTTGGCGTGCCCCACGGACACGAATTGGTTTGGTGCGTTTCTTCACAAAGAAAATGCTCCCAACCTATCTTCGAATAACGGTAACCCAAACCATGCCAAGAAGTAATCCGTATAAAAATTGTTGAGCATGGCGTCCCGTAGGGGATTCGAACCCCTGTTGCCGGGATGAAAACCCGGTGTCCTAACCTGGCTAGACGAACGGGACTAAGTCAAAGACCAGAACATACTGGAGATTTCATTTGCTACGGCAAGACGAAATATTTTGGGCTGACTAATTATGCATTAGATAGACGATCCGATTATTTAGCGAAGATTTGACTTTATGTTGAAAAAAGCTTTGATAGATCCTTTTCAATAAACTCTACGATCCATGAAACCTACATATAACCCGTCCAAAGTTCGTCGAGCCCGCAAGTGCGGATTTCGCAAACGCAACAGTACGAGTGCTGGCCGCGATATCCTAAGGAATCGTCGGCGTAAAGGACGTAAGCGTTTAACCGCTTCTGTGGCGCGTCGCTTCCGCTAGATATTGCTATTTTAAGGCAAAAGTCAGTCAGCAGTTGCGGTTTCGGCTTCAAGTCTAAAAACCGCATTCACAAGCGTGAGGAATTCCAAACCGTTAAACAGAAAGGAAAGCGTGTGCGCACTAATCATTTCTTGGCGCAAGTGCTTATTGACAACGAAAGACCAACGACTGAAAGGAGGATTGGAATAATTGCAACAAGACGACTAGGAAACGCCGTCAAGCGCAATCGAGCTAAAAGAGTCTTTAGGGAGTTGTTTAGGAATCATAAAAAAATTCTGCCCGAGAGATGCGATTTGGTGATAATTCCACACTCAACTTTTTTTTCGCAATCCTATCCAACATTGGAGATGGACTTTCTTCATGCATGTAAACGCTTTAAAACAGATAGATGAAAAACTACCTCATTGGCTTTAGCCTATTGCTTTTCGCCACTTACCTTTATGTGGAACAGGCAAAAGTACAGCAGAAGAACGCTAAAGAAAACCAGTTGCATGACACGAGCTTACGCAAAGAGCAGGTCGACAGTAATTACACAGCCCCCGCCATAACCAACATCGCAACCAGCGGAGCTCGACTGGATTTCAATGCAACTCTTCTTTCTACGAAGAGTACTACAGAGGTTAAAACATACACGGGACTTGTCAGTAATAGCTCTTCTTATGAATTTACTAGTCTCGGCGGAGCCATCAGTGCGGTACATCTGGAAGAAGCACAACGCCTCAAGAAACGCTATGACATGACATTCTCTACGAATGAAAATGGTAAAGGCGTTGACGGTAATGCATTTAGCATGTCGTTCGAAAACTATGATGGCGATCCTTTGAGCAACCCATTACCAGGCTACGATTCGAGAGCTTACGAAATCGACCACAGTGAAGATTTGAATTCCAAGGTGACCTTCCTAAATCGCACGGGCAATGTTGAGATTCGTCGCGAATATTTTCGGGAAGCAAACGAAACCTATGTGATTAGGCATAGAACAACCGTAATTAACAGAGGGGACTCCAGCCTAAAGCTCGATAGGATTAGGTTCGGCATAGGTTCAGCATTCCCTATACCCCGAAAGTTTAATTTCATCGATCAGGCCGCATCTTACATGCATGTGGGCTACTTCAATTCGGGAAACCCTCAAGAGGCTGGTTGGGGATGCGCCGAATGCAGTGGTCGCATTGATGGTGAAACTGAAGAGTTTTTTCAGGTTAACGAAATGGGTAATTCCGGTCGGCTTCACGAGGGAAAGAAATTATCAGCAGCTAAATGGGCTTCAGTTAACAATCAGTTTTTCGTTAGCATTCTTCGACCTAAGGAAGAAAAGGATGCCGTTGTTCGAGGAATGCCAATTGAGCGTCCTACAGACGACAACGCCAGCAATAGGGAACAAGGGGTAACGGGATCCATCTCCATTCCTTTTGGAGAAATTCCTCCTGGAGAGAGCAGAAGCGTCGAGTGCTTCTACTATGCAGGACCAAAAGATTATATGATTCTCTCCTCACTGGGAATGGAACAGGACAAGGTTATGCAGTTCAACCCATTTGAGTGGGTTTCTGGGCCGATGAATTGGTTTCTAAACAAGTTGCAAGACATTCTAGGCAACTTCGGTCTAGCGATTATCCTCCTGACAATCGTCCTTAAATTGGTGCTCTGGCCCCTTACCGCAAAAGCCACACGCTCCCAGAAAAGAATGCAGGCGTTGCAGGAACCAATGGCGAAACTCCGTGAAAAACACAAAAATGATTCACAGAAAATGAATCAGGAAATGATGAAGTTTTACAAGGAGCAAGGAGTCAACCCATTTGCGGGATGCTGGCCGATCCTAGTTCAGATGCCTATTTTCTTGGGAATGTTTTATATGCTTCGTTCGGCTGCTGAACTGTATGGACAAAGCTTTCTTTGGGTAAGTGATCTTTCCGAGCAAGACAATGTCGCAGACATCGCGGGGTTTTCGATCAATGCTCTGCCCTTTGTCATGTTGGCCACACAATGGTTTCAGATGAAGCTTACACCTATGCAGCTTGGTCCTGATGCAAGTGATTCTCAACGTATCAATGCTAAGATGATGCGAATGATGCCGTTCATGTTCCTCGTGTTTTTGTATTTCTTTTCTTCCGCACTAGTTCTGTATTGGACAGTGCAGAATACGATGAGCATTTTCCAGACACTCATTACGAAGAAAGGGAAATCTCCGAAGGAAATCGAAGCCGAAAGAAGTATTTTATCGAAAGATGAAGCTAAAATTGGTCAGAAAAAACCTGATGCCGATTTCATCGAGGAAGAGGAAAGACAACATCGCCAAGTTCTCGGTTTAAAGTTGCGCGGAAAGCTAAACAAAAAACAAATCGATGAAATTTACCGTGGTCGCATGGAAAAGTATCATCCCGACAAATTACGTAACCTTGGAGCTAAGCGACAGGATGAAGCCATGCAGAAAAAAGAACGGCTGGAGGCTGCGTATGAATTTCTCTTGAAGAAACTTGCCAACAAATCTTGAGTATGAAGTCAGATTTATCGTAAAAGCAAAGAGACAAAAATCAACTAAGATAAAAAGGCATGTCCGGGCACAGCAAATGGGCGACAACCAAAAGGCACAAGGCTGCGGTAGACGCCAAACGCGGTAAGATTTTCAGCGTTATCAGTAAAGAACTTATGCTAACTGCACGCGATGGCGGAGGGGACGCTGAGTTCAACCCGCGCCTGCGTACGTTAATTCTAAAGGCCAAGCAAGCCAACATGCCGGCAGAAAATGTAGAGCGAGCGATCAAGAAGGGTACGGGAGAACTTGAAGGCACAATAATCGAGGAACTGCTTTACGAAGGCTACGCCCCGGGAGGAGTTGGCTTAATAATAGAAGTTACTACAGACAACAAAAACAGATCCGCTTCAGAAGTCAGGAGTACTCTGGGAAAAGGGGGAGGAAATCTCGCAGGTGCAGGTGCTCTCTCCTACAATTTTAAGCGCAAAGGCCAATTCCTCATTGCCAAAGACAAAACCGATGAAGATACGCTCACGGAACTGGCTCTTGAAAACGATGCAGATGATGTTGTTGCAGAAAAAGAGCATTTCGAAGTTCTTTCCGAAGTGAGTGAATTCGATAAATTCACACAAGCACTGAATGCCGCAGAAATTGAGGCAGATTCTGCAGAACTTGTCTATCTCCCGGAAAACCTTGTCGCCGTCTCGGACGAAAACATAGCTCGTCAAGTATTGCGTCTAATTGACAACCTCGACGAACTGGAAGACGTTAAGGCCGTTCACAGCAATTATGACATAGATGAAGCTTTGCTTGAAGCCTACGCTACACAAGGATAAGAGAACTCATTATCTTGTGCTGAGATGCAGGTAAGCACAGGCATCTAAAACAAAGGAGTTTCCTATAACGTGATCGGAAGTAAAAAAGATCCCGATTACCTAAACGGAGTTGGCGAAGTTGGTCTTGTAAAACCAAAGGAATTCGTTGACGACACACCTTTTCAGTTTGAGAGAGGAGGGGAAATCGCATCCATAAATTTACGTTATGAAACATATGGACAACTTGCTGCGGACAAGGAAAATGCGATTCTTATATGCCATGCTCTAACGGGCGACCATCATTGTGCCGGAGTTCATTCGCCAGAGGATGCGAAACCAGGTTGGTGGAACCAAGTGATAGGTCCCGGCAAGGCCATCGATACAAAACGATTCTTTGTAATTTGCTCTAATTGCCTTGGTGCATGCCAAGGCTCCACTGGTCCAACTTCGCTCAATGAAGCTACGGGGAAACCATACGGCATCTCATTTCCAGAGTTAACCATAGGAGATATGGTTTTCGCCCAAAAGCGTCTAGTGAAAGATCTCGGTATCGAAAAGCTATATGCCGTCGTAGGAGGGAGTATGGGCGGAATGCAGGCATTGCAGTGGGCAGTGTCTTGCCCCGAGTTAGTCGCACGAACCGTAGTGATCGCAGCGACAACGCGACATAACGCCCAAACAATCGCCTTTAACGACGTTGGTCGAGCCGCAATCCAGGGCGACCCTGAATGGAACAGTGGAGACTATCCGTCCGGCGGGGGGCCAGAGGTCGGACTCGCGATCGCCAGAATGATGGCTCACATCACTTACCTTTCGGGCAAAGGCATGGAGCAAAAGTTCGGTAGATCTCGCCGCGAGCAAATAGACGGTGACACAACGAAGTCAATAGAGGCTCATTTTGGAGTTGAGTTCGAGGTTGAAAGCTACCTCCGCCATCAAGGGAAAACCTTTGTAAACCGCTTTGACGCGAACACTTACCTCCATCTGACCAAGGCTCTCGATCGATTCGATCTTCACGCGGAGGAGGGGGGGCTCGAACAATCCCTCAGTCGAATAAATGCTCGCACTCTTGCTGTAGGTTTCACATCGGACTGGCTATACACTCCCAAACAAAATCGTGAAATTGTGGAAACTCTCCAATGCCTGGGTAAGGATGCTTCCTATGCTGAAATCGATCACGATTTCGGTCACGACTCCTTCTTGCTCAAATCCGAACGATTCCATCGCCTTATAAAAGTTTTTCTGGAGGGAGCGGACCAAAGAGAACTAGACCGCCAAAGCGCTAGGCCCGATTCGATCACTCGCACAGAAGCAAAAAAAGAAGCTGACTTTCGAGTAATCGATGAATGGGTCGGGCAAGGCGAAAGCGTTCTTGACCTAGGGTGCGGTCGCGGAATTCTCCTAGAACACTTGGCCAAGACCAAACAGGTCCGTGGTTTAGGCGTGGACATTGATATTGAGAAAGTCATTGGCTGCGTCTCTCGAGCTGCTCCGATCTACCAAGGTGATGTTCGCAAAACTCTTGCTGGCTTTCCTGATGATTCTTTCGACTGGATAGTTTTTTCTAGAACAATGGAAGAATTAACCAACCCATGTGAGGTTATTGAAAAAGCTCTACAGGTCGCCAAGCGAGTCGTGGTAAGTTTTGTTAATCACGGTTATTGGCGTAATCGCCTCCACTATTTCTTAAACGGGAGTCGAATCATAAACGACGTATACGACAAGGCTTGGCACGAACGGGCCCCCATTAACCCTATAGCAATCCGTGATTTCGAAAAGTTCTGTCGTGACCGCAACCTAGTCCTCCGGAGGAGAGTGTGCCTAGGCGGAGACTGGAAAACCCACTGCAGAGTCCTCCCAAACCTGCTTGCCGGAGTGGCAATATATGAAGTAGGCAGAACTTAGGGTATACGATAAGGAAGAAAATTATATCTCCCCTTAAACCAAACATAGAAGCGATTTAGTCCTCGCCGCAGGTAAGCCCGGGCATCCTTTTCGTCACGAGCAACCTGACCATTAATCTCCACAATTACAACCCCCTTGCGAATAGTTTGCTCCTCACCCGAAGATTCTGTGACCACCAAACCGGCAACCGTGTTGGGAATATCGAATCGGCGACGAAGATCAGGGTCAAGTGGAGCAAGTGTAACCCCGGGGATGATCAAACCACCTATGCCGAGGCGCGATGTATCATCAAGGCTGCCTA